>CBHXZU010000783.1:0-3096 GCA_966125105.1 uncultured Prosthecobacter sp. | reverse complement strand
TGGATCGATCGCGAAAGAGGTCGGGCAGCGCGCCCATTTCGCCGAAAACCGTGGAGATGTGCGGATGATCGCGGATGAGGTCGTCGAGTTTCGCGGGCGTGTCATCGACGGTGAATTGCTTCAGCTCCGGAATGTAAACCCACACGGTTTTTCCATCGGCGACGAAGGTCATCACATCCTTGTCCTGCTGCTTCACTCGGAAGGACAATTGGTTCGGACGCGCGACGGCGAGCGTTGCCGTGAACGCGTTTTCGCGTTTCGGCTCTTTCGGCAATTCCTGCAGCACTCGCGAGGTGACCTCCGCGGTGGCGGATTGGCGTGCCGCATAGAAGTCGCTCATCTTGGCGACAACGGCTTCAGCCTCCGGCGCGATCTGCTTTTTCACCTCGACCGCCGGAGCATCATCCGCGGCGAGGACCATGGGCGAAGCCGCAGCCAGGCAGAGCGCCGCGGCGCTGAGGAAAAGGGCCTTCATGCACTCAGGCGAGCACCGCAATTGCGGGCTGTCGAGCGCGGATCAGGAGATGACTTCAAACTCGCTGAACAGCCGGAAGCTGTCGTAGCGCTCACGGATCTGCTCCTGGGTGAGCGTCCGCATCCGCTCGAGGCTGAATTGCTCGACGTTGAACGATGCGAGCACGCTGCCGTGGACCACGGCGCGGCGCAGATCGGAGAAGGTCACGTCGCCTTCCACCATGGTCGCGAGGTAACCCGCAAGACCGCCCGCGAACGTGTCGCCTGCGCCCGTCGGATCATGCACATCTTCCAATGGATAAGCGCCGCAGGAGAAGAAATCGCCCTTCGGACCGAAGAGCAGGCAGCCGTGTTCGCCCTTTTTGATCGCGACGAAACGGGGTCCCATTTTCTGGATCTGCATCCCGGCTTTCACCAGCGAGGTCTGCTGCGTGAGTTGACGCGCTTCGCTGTCGTTGAGAATGAGAAGGTCGATCCGCGGGAGCAGGCGTTTCAGTTCGTCGAGCGCGATATTGATCCACAGATCCATTGTGTCCGCGATGACGAACCGCGGCTTGGCCATCTGATCGAGGACGTGGTTCTGGAGGTTCGGCCCGATGTTGCCGAGGAGGACGAAAGGCGTGTCGGCGTAGCCATCGGCGAGTTTCGGAGTGAAATGCTCGAAGACGTTCAGGTTCACGCTGCGCGTCTCGCGCACGTTCATATCAAGCATGTATTCGCCCGACCAACGGAAGGTTTTGCCTTCCACGGTCTGGAGGCCGGCGAGGTCGATCTCGCGCGAACTGAAGAAGTCGACGTGTTCTTTTGGGAAGTCCGTGCCCACGACGCCTACGAGATTCACCGGCGAAAAGAATGACGCCGCCACCGCGCAGTAGCTGGCCGAGCCGCCGAGCAGATCGGCATGCTCTTCAAACGGAGTTTTGACGGTATCGAGCGCGATGGAACCAACGACGAGGACAGACATGGCAGGATGGAATAATGCGGGGCGGAACCCGGCGAAGAGCGGAGCACTTATATGCTGCGAGCGGGCGCGTCCAGTGCGAGGAAAGGTGGCTTCTCTTCGAAGATTCGAAAAGCTGGTCGTTTGCGGTTCCAGTGAGGGCCGCTGCAAGCACGCTTGCGCCGTAGAAAGGATCTCCAGAGCTGTGACCCGCGCGCCACTCGCAGATTCGCAGGAATGTGAGTTGGCTGCGCGTTCGAGCGGTTGTCTTGAATGGTTCATTTCACACCGCTCTGGCCAGAACGGCATTAGCGTTCCATTCACCGCGGATGTTGCTTCTGGCTCTTCCTTGAGCCAAGCTCTCCTTGTATGGCAGGCAGGTACCGCTCTGGCGAGCCGTGCTACGGCGCAAGCGTGCTTGCCGCGTCCTTGGAGGACGATCGCTTACTCGAACTTCTTCCTTTTTGGACAGGCACCTGGCAGGGAGCGTTCGCGACCACCCCCCCCGCAGCGACTCATCGCCGGGAGGAGCAAACGGCCTGCTTCGGTTTCAGGCCGCCTCAATTAGCGGCAAAATGTCCTTTGCAGCTCGGCAGTAGGCCGGGATGTCTTTCGCCTGCAGGATTCCGCTCACGATCACCACGCGGCGAGCGCCAGCGGCGACGACTTCCTCCAGGTTTTCGAGCTTGATCCCGCCGATGCAGAAGATCGGGATCTGCACGAGCTCATGAACCTGCCGGATATGCGCGAGGCCGATCGAAGGGCGTCCGGCCTTGGTCGGAGTCGGATAGAGCGGACCGAATCCGATATAGTCGGCACCGGCTTCCGCGCCCGCGACCGCTTGCTCGATCGAGTGCGTGCTTTTGCCGATGATGACCGGAGGCACTTCTCCTGCCAGCGCCCGGCCGGCCCGCCACCTGGCATCATCGACCGGGAGGTCATCCTGCCCGACATGCGCGCCGTCTGCGCCGACGCTCGGGACCAATTCGGGAAAGTCGTTCAAGATGAAAGGAACGCCGGCACCCGTGACAATCTGCTGAATGCGATTGGCGAATTCCTCAACGGCATGCTCGTCGTGGCCTTTTGCGCGGAGTTGCAGAATATCCACGCCGCCGGCGCAAAGCTGCTCGGCCACCCGCTCCAGGTCCGCTGGCGAGACGTAACCAAGATCGAGGATCCCGTAAAGCCGGGCGCGTTGCAGGCGATTCGTTGCGGATGACTCTGAGCTCACCCGCCGAACATTCAGCGATCCGGGGAATCCGTCGAGTCTGGCGAAGGGGCAGGCTGCACGACGGCTGGCGCCAGCAATTCGATTGCTTCGATCCGGCGGCCTTTGATCTGCGCTTTGCCGGTTCCGTCCGCGAAGTTCACCTCGAGCAGCGGATTCGCCTCTGCTCGCTCCGCCGTTTGGCGCGCGGCGAGGTCTTGCGTGATTCTCTGGTGCGCATCCTTTGCCGCGGCCTGTACTTCCGGCGGTTGTGTTTGGTCGTTCGCGAGGCGGGCTAAAAACGCCTTCCGCGCCTCTGCTTCCTGGATGGCTGCCATTGCGGCCGCCCGATCCAGCTCCCGCGCATTCTGCTTGGTTGCGAACAGGGATTGCTCGGTGGGGAGCCTGGGGGGCGTCGCGTCGATCGAATCCAATGCGGCACCGCGCTGTACCGGGAGCAATCGCCGACCAAGGA
>CBHXZU010000782.1:0-3099 GCA_966125105.1 uncultured Prosthecobacter sp. | reverse complement strand
GGGGGGGGGCGCCGCCCCCCCCCGCGCCGTTTCATTTTTGAAACCTGCGCCTGCGCGACGGCCAATGCAAGGGATCCGCGGCGACGCGGCGAATGCGGCGGGCAAATGCAGAAGGAACTACGAAGCGATGCGAAGGGCGCGAAGGTTCTTGCTTCATTCGGAATGAGGCCCATGAACGCCGCGGTTCGATAAAGCGCCGTGAACACCGCGTGCGCCTTGGTTCAAAAGGTGTGCACGAAGAGGCCGCTGCGGAGCTTCGGCTCAAACCATGTGCTCTTGGGTGGCATGATCTGACCGGCGTCGGCGATATCCATCAATTGCTGAACCGTGGTCGGATACATCGAGAACGCGACCGCCGCTTTCCCGGAGTCGACGAGCTTCACCAATTCCTCCGTCCCGCGGATGCCGCCGATGAAATCGACGCGCTTGCTCGTTCGCGGATCATCAATGCCCAGCGTGGGAGCAAGGAGGCGCGTTTGCAGGCCTTCGACGTCGAGGCGCGCGATTGGATTCGTTTCCTTCGAAGGATCCCAACGCAGCGCATACCACTTTCCGGCAAGATACATGCGGATGTCGCCGGGCCCTTCGGGATTTGGCGAAGTCGCCGGCTGCCGATCGAAGACGCTTCCCACCGCGAGCAGAAAATCTTCGACGGAAAGCCCATTCAGGTCTTTGACCACGCGATTGTAGGGCAGGATGCGGAGCTGGCTGCCCGGAAAGAGCACGCAAAGGAACCAATCCGAGTCTGCAGTGGCCGCTCCCTTTGCGCGAAGCTCGAGTCCCACGCGGGCCGCGCTCGCGGTCCGGTGATGGCCATCGGCCACGTAGGCCGTCGGCAGCTGCGCGAACTCGGTTTCGAGCTTCTTCAGCGTCGCTGGGTCCGGGATGCGCCACACCGTGTGCTGGATGCCGTCCGGCGCGGTGAAGTCGTAGGTCGGGGCCTTCGCCTGCTCCGCGGTCACGATCGCGTCGATCTCCGGGCGGCCGCGATAGGTGAGAAACACCGGGCCTGTATCCGCTCGAAGCGTGCCGATCAGCCGCGTCCGGTCGTCTTCCTTGTCCTGACGCGTGCGCTCATGTTTTTTGATGATGTCTTTCGCGTTCGGATTCTCCGCGCGTTCGTGCACGTAGTCGTCCACGTGACAAACGGCGGCGAGACCGGTCTGCACGTGGTTTCCCATGCGCTGCTGGTAGAGGTAAATCGACGGCGCAGATTCACGACGCAGCGCGCCATTTTGCTGCAGCTTTTCGAAGTTTGCCTTGGCGCGCGCGTAGACCGCGTCGCTGTAAGGGTTTGTCTCGGGCGGGAGCTCCAGCTCGGCGCGGTCCACGCGGAGCAGGGTGTTCGGCTTCCCCTCCGCCAGCACGCGGGCCTCGTCGGTATTCAGCACATCATAAGGCACGCAGGCGATATCAGCGACCTGCGCGGGATCCGGCACGAGTCCTTGGAAAGCACGAATTCGGAGCATAAGGGCGCGGAACCTGCCAATCGGCTGACGTTCTGCCAAGGACGTCTTTAGCCACGACGTATGGTGTCGTTCGACGCCTGGTTTCGACTACGGGGCACTCCCATGCCGGCTTGCGTGGTAACCGCAATGCCTCCGGCCTGAAGCTTGCGTATCTCAGCGGATTCCCATGGCCGACATCCCATCTTACACATCCCAAAGGACGGAGGAATTGCTGGCCCGTGCAGAAAAGCTTTTGAAGGAGAGTAGCTTTATCGAGTTGGAAATCCGCGAGCTTCGCAAAGCCATTTCACCCCGCCGCGCCGCGCCGACACCGATCAAGCCGCGCCGTGCTGCTCCCTAGGGTAGCGCGCGACATTCGCTCCGCGGGCCTGGCTTTCTGGGGAAAGCGCAGCCAGGCGAGCCTGCAACCGTTCCACTTCCTGATTAATCCGGTTCAGTTCCGACAGATAACGCCGGGATTGGCCGCGAAGATCCTCGAGCTTGCTCACGAGATCTTCACGGTTCGGCGGCGTAGACGGGTCTGACTCAGACACGCCCGCAAATCGCGGACCGGCATTCAGCTGGACGTATTCATTTTACGCGATTTCGCGATTTCTCATATGCCACTTCGCGCGAGCGAACGCTCCTCTAGGGTCCCGACCGGCCCTGCGCTAGAACTGGAAGTAAATGAACGCCTTGTAGTGCACTGGCTTCATGAATAGCGCGATGGCCACACCCGCCCCGAGGAGAGCAGCGTAGGCAAAGTCCGGAATGCGCCGCCACCACGTCGAGAGCAGCCGCCGGTAGTTCAGCCAATGCATCAGCGCGAACACGAGCAGGACAATCACCACGGCATTACCCACCACGCTGCGGTTGCCGTGATCCTTGAAGAGCAGCGCCGACTGCCACACCAGCGCAGACGCGCCAAAACTCCCCGCGAGCCTCTTCACCACGATGGGTTCGTCGGATTTCCCGCCGGCCGCCGCGACGCCGCGAGTGGCAGCCTGGGCTGGCCCTTTCGCGGACTCTTCATCCCGTCGTGCCGGCACATCGGCAACCGCGGGCTCGTTGTCCTGCGGAATCGGCTCCACCTCATCACCCTCCGCATTCGCCGCGCGCTGAGCCGCAGCCTTTGGCGCGGGCGCGGTGGTCGCCACGTTAGCCTTCTTGTGCCAGTTCCCCGTCAGCGGATCCCGCTGCAGGTTCTCGCGGCTGTGCTCGAGCTTCGTTCCATCGAGCGTGTAAAAACCATCCGGCAGCGAACGCAGCGGCATGTTCGACTTCGCGTCCACGTAAACGTCCGCCGCGCGGAACGGCACATAGGACATGATCACCCAGAAAAACGTGAGCGGAACGCCGAAGTAGCCGACGAACTTGATCAACCCCGGCGCGGCGCGCTGATTCCATTCCCGGTGAAAGATGAGCGCGGCGCCGTGCATGAAGCCCCAGACAACGAACACCCACGATGCGCCGTGCCAAAGCCCGCCGATCACCATCGTCAGCATCAGGTTCCGGTAGGTGAAAATCTTGCTGCCGCGATTTCCACCCAGCGAGATGTAAAGGTAGTCGCGCAACCAGGAACTCAGGCTGATGTGCCACCGCCTCCAGAACTCCGTGATGTTGTGGCTAAAGTAGGGGAAGTTGAAGTTCA
>CBHXZU010000781.1:0-3102 GCA_966125105.1 uncultured Prosthecobacter sp. | reverse complement strand
GCGGCAGGGCGCCTGGAAAGGCGCCCCTCCTTGTGCTCCTCACGTTCGCGCGTTAGCTCGGACTAGCCAGCGAAGTGGAAGACGGCGACTGGGAAATCGCCGAGCGCATCTCGCAGTCGGACCGAATCTCCAAACGTGACGCTCTCTCCGGTGAAGAGATTCGTTCCTTCGCCGAGTGCCTTTGGGATCTTTATCATCGTATCGCCCCACGCGTTGCCGATGGGGGGACTTCCGACACGGGCGCTCAGCCGCGGGACAACCACGAGGATCGATTCTTTCCGATGCTCGCGCCGGAACGCCACGCATGATGCGGCGTGCTTCCCGGAGCTTGTGAGCGCCGTGTAGTTGCCGCGGCGGAAGAGCGCTGGGTGCTCGCGGCGAAAGCGGAGCAACTGCTGCGTGACGTGCAGCTTGATGCGGCCATCGCGCCAATGTTTCAACAACTCGGCGGCGGCCGGCGTCTTCTCCAGCAAACTGGCGGCGCGTTGAATGCGGAGCTCGTAATCGACGGGACGCCGGTTATCGGGGTCGACCAGGCTGAAGTCCCACATCTCCTGGCCCTGGTAAATATCCGGCACTCCCGGGATCGTCAGCTTGAGCACGGTTTGCGAAAGCGAATTGATCATGCCAATCGGCGCGACCACCTTCGCCAGTTGCTCGAAGTCCTGGAGGAAACGATTTCCGCGACGGGGCGTGAGGATGTTTTCGACAAACTGCACGCCCGCTTTATCCCAGGCGCTGTTCGGCTCGGTCCAACTGCTGTTGATCTTCGATTCATGCAGCGCCTTCAGCATGTATTCCTGGATGCGCCGGATATAGCCGGCACGCTCTTCTTCGGACATCGGCTCGAGCGGCCATGAGCCGATGAGGGTCTGGTAGAGCAGGTATTCTTCATTCGCATCGGGGGCAGTTTCGCCCTCGATCTCGACGAGGTGTTTGCGATTCGCGGTATGCCACCGACGGATTGCCTTGGCCCATTCCTGCGGCATCTCCGAGAGCGCTGCGATCCGCGCGCGCACGTCTTCACTGCGTTTCGTGTCGTGCGTGGACGTGGCCACGAGCGCGTCCGGAAAACTGCCGAGACGCTCGGCGTTGTGATGGTGGAAGGATTCCACGGTCTCCCCGAAGATCTCCGGCTCGCCACCGACTTCGTTGAGCGCGACGAGCCGGTTGTAAATGTAGAATGCAGTGTCCTCCACGCCCTTCGCCGTGATCGGGCCGGTGCACTGCTGGAACTTCATTACAAACTGCAGGCGCGCGGCTTCATTGACCGGATGCGGATTGTCTGCCGGCGGAATGAGCACGTCGCGAAGGAACTCAAAAACGGTGCGCTCGATCGCGGGGTTCCGGCGGCGAGCGAGGGCAATAGCGCGATGGATGACGCGGCGATCCTCCTCGGCGATATGTCCATCCGGCGTGAGATAGGTGCGATAGACGGGGAAGCAGGCGATCACCTCCCGGATCGCCGTCGTGAGGGAGTTGAGCGTGAAATCGCGATACCAGCGGTTCGTCTCGGAGATGCGGTTCAGCATGTGGCCGAGCACGTTCACCTCGCTGGCCATCGAGATGCGCATTACCAGCAATTTGCTGCGATAGATGATCTCCGCGTAGGAGAGACGGAAGCCGATGAATCTCGCGTAGAGATCGGTGAAATCGTCTTTCGCCTCGGAATCGACGAGAACCAACCCGATCTGCGCGCCAACCTCATAACCGGTCGTGCCGCTGACCGGCCAATCGCCACGCAGCCGCTCGCCTTTTCCGAGGATTTTCTCCACGAGCAGATAGAGCGGGCGTGACTTTGCATCCACGCCGCGAAGTTCTGCGTAACGCGCCTGCAGCGCCGCGAGATAGCCACGCGGGTCCCATAGGCCATCCACGTGATCGATGCGCAATCCCGCAACGACGCCGGACTTCAGCAACTCGAAGAGTAACCGATGCGTCGTTTCGAAAACCTCCGGGACCTCCATGCGAATCGCCGCGAGGTTGTTGATGTCGAAAAATCGCCGGTAATTGATCTCCTCACCGGCCACCTTCCAATAGGCGAGGCGGTAGGGCTGCGCGCTAATGAGATCATCGTAGGCATCGAAGTTCCGGTGCTCACCGCCGCCCTGGATTTCGGCGACGACCGCATCCAACGCCTCGCGCACGGCCGGTTCCTCCGCGCACAACCGTGAAAGACGCGTCTTTACGACCTCCTTTTCCCGCGCGCGTTCCGTAATTTTCCCCGGATCGGTCTCCGTGCGGGCGGGAAGGTGCTCGAGAGTGAAGATAATGCTCTGCAGTTCCGCCGGCGTGGGATATCCGCGCTCGAGCAATTTGCGCCCCACCTGTTCCAGCAATGGACGCGTCGTTCGCGGCGCGATGGGAAGCAGGCGCCCGTAGTAATCGAGGAAGAATGCGCCGTCGCGGAAGCTCAGCTTCAGGTCGCCGCTTTCGAGCACGCGCCCGTATTGATCGCCCAGGATTGGAAGCAGGACCTTGGTCTCAAGTTCCCGCTTCACCGGCTGCCAATCGATGTCGAAAAAGCGCGCATAAGGGGAACTCGGCCCGTTCTCGAGCACGTCCATCCACCACGTGTTCACCGCCTCGGCGATGCCCATGTGATTCGGGACGAAATCCAGCATGAGCTTCATGCCGTGTCGCTCGAGTTCCGCGGTGAAATGGTTGAAGTCCGCCTGCGAGCCCAGTTCGGGATTGAGCTGGTTGTGATCGCAGATGTCGTAACCGTGCTGGCTGCCGGGCGTGGCGCGGAATATTGGCGACGCGTAAACGTAGTCCACACCGATCGATGCAAGGTACGGCACCAACTCCGCGGCGCGGCGGAAAGGGAAATCCTTATGGAATTGCAGCCGGTAAGTGGCTGTCGGTGCTGGTGTCTCAGTAATCACAATATCTCGTGCAGACGGGATTCGCTTCTGTCTCGCGCGCTGGTTCTCTCATGGCGCGAGGAATTTGCGTCCTTGCGAACATTTAAGAAATAGCCCCACGGCCCGTTTGCGCCACGCTAACTCAGGGGGAATCCTACGAGACACGGAAGTTCTCGGGCAAAATGAGGGAAAGCGCTTGCCAACAAGAAAACGCCATGCATTCTTCGCGCCCCCA
>CBHXZU010000780.1:0-3105 GCA_966125105.1 uncultured Prosthecobacter sp. | reverse complement strand
CTCATTGGCGAGGCGTCGCACGGCACTCACGAATTCTACGAGACGCGCGCGGAATTAACAAAGCGGCTCATCCAGGAGAAAGGATTTCGCGCCGTCGGTGCCGAGGCCGACTGGCCGGATAGCTTCCGCGTTTATCGCTACGTTTCAGGACGCGGAGAGGATCACTCGGCGGAAGAAGCGCTGTCGGATTTCCAGCGTTTCCCGGCGTGGATGTGGCGCAACACAGTGGTGGTCGAGTTCATCGAATGGCTCCGCGAATGGAATCAGCAACACGGTGGATCCGCGCCCGCGGGTTTCTATGGGCTCGATCTCTACAGCATGCACACGTCGATCGAGTCGGTGCTCGGTTACCTGGACAAAGTGGATCCGCAAGCCGCCCGGCGCGCGCGTTCCCGCTACGCGTGCTTTGAGCACTTCAGCATCGAGCCCACCGCTTACGGCGCAGCGACCAAGTATCGCGGCAAGGAACCGTGCGAAGACGAAGTCATCGAGCAACTCATGGAGTTGCGTCGACGCTACAATGAACTTCGCCAGCGCGATGGGCGCGTAGCGGAGGAAGAGTTCTTCTCCGCCGAGCAGAACGCGCGGCTCGTGATGAATGCGGAGCGCTACTACCGCGCAATGTTTCACGGCCGCGACGAGTCGTGGAATCTCCGCGACACGCACATGTTTGAAACGCTGATCGACCTGCGCGAGCACCTCGGTGACGCAAAGGTCGTGGTTTGGGCGCACAATTCCCACCTCGGCGACGCGCGCGCCACGGAGATGAGCGAGCGAGGCGAATTGAATCTCGGCCAACTCGTCCGCGAGCGTTTCGGCCGCGACGCGT
Source organism: uncultured Prosthecobacter sp. (assembly GCA_966125105.1). Classification (GTDB taxonomy): domain Bacteria; phylum Verrucomicrobiota; class Verrucomicrobiia; order Chthoniobacterales; family Chthoniobacteraceae; genus SXWH01. Next base: position 2,276 of record CBHXZU010000780.1, on the reverse strand, counting down.
TTAACATCGGCTTCAGCACCTACACCGGCTCAGTCACCGCAGCGTCCGATTGGGGAGAGCCCGCCGAGCGAAAGTTTGTGCGGCCCGGGATGCGGCGGAGCTATGAGGAACTCTTCCACGCCACCGGCGTGCCGTCCTTCTGGCTCAATCTGCGTGAGCGCGACGCATTGAGCGTATTGGAGAAAAGCCGCCTGCAACGCGCGATCGGAGTCATCTATCGCCCCGAGACCGAACGCTGGAGCCATTACTTCGAAGCGCAGGTGCTCGATCAATTCGACGCCATGATTCACCTCGATGAAACCCGCGCGCTCACGCCGTTGGAACGCGATTCAATCTGGGATCGCGCGGAACTGCCTGAAACCTACCCGAGCGCGCTTTAGCGCTAAACTCGATTTGCGGCGTTCCAGCAGGACCGGGTCACGAACGTGGGGAATGCATCTCGGAGGGGCGAACACCAGGGCGCCCGAACCCCAACGGGGTTCGCTCCAACTTCGCGAGCGTCGATGGCTTCGCCACCGCCATGGCTGCGCTCCGCGCAGAGGGCGTCCTGGTGTTCGCCCCTCCGAGAACGCCTCATGACGCTCATTGACGGCACAGATCGGCTCAATCCTCGTGTTGTCGCGTCCACAAATGGAAAACAAAACGCGCCCGGCGCGTTTTCCGCACCGGGCGCGTTGCAGTCGATCGATTGGCTGGCGCCGTTTTCCGCCAGCTCCCCGACTTGGTTACGGTACAACGACCGTGACCTCCGTAGGTTGAGTTTCCCCGGCTTCGTTCCGGGCCGTCACGCTCACCACGATCGTGGTGCCGCTGGGCAAGCCGCCGAGCGTCACCGCGAGATCGGCAAAGAGGCCGACCTCCGTGAAATCGCCGCTGCTCACCTGCGGCTTCCAGCTCACGCGGTAATCGGAAGCGCGGGCCGAAGCCGCGTGCTGCACGAATACCTGGCCGGGCTGCCCTGGCGTGGCGGTCAGGCCGGTCACCTCGCCCGGCGCATGCTGATCGATCGGGCGGCTAAACCCGAACTCATACCAGCGGGCGTCGTCTGGCGGGAGGAGCTGATCCAGCTCATCGCGCAGACCGCTGAGGCGCTTGGTCAAGCGCTTCACCGAAGCCTTGCGCTCTGCCGCAGCTTGTTTGCTCGCTGTCGTCGCGGCGTCCACGCCCTGCTCGGCGGCCTGGATGGCGGCGATGTGCACGTCCGCCTGCGCAGCGGTGACATTGAGCGGCGCGTTCTCATGCGCCGTATGATCGCGGAGGTAGCCGCGAATGCGCAGCAGCATCGGCTCCGGGTCACCCTTGGTGGACAGGGTGCCGCCGGTGAAGCCCGCCGCTTCCCACGCCGGATTCCAGGTGCGGCCGAGGTGGACCTTCAGCACATCCACCGCGTCCGACCAGAAGCCACGTGCCGCCTTCTTGGCCTCGCGGCGAGTCGCCTGGGCGGTCTTCAGCGCTTCGCGCTTGAGCAGCCATTCCGCTTCCTTGCCGCGGATGGTGGGAGTCGGGCCCGGTTCGCCGACGAGATCCACGCGGTCCGCCAAAATGCGGGCCGCGGTGTTCTGCGCCAGGAGCAGAGCTGCGCCCAGCGCTTGCGCGCCGGACAGTGAACGACCCGACAACGCAATCAGCGCCGGGATCGAGCTTGGTATTTTACGAGTAGTCATATGTGTTTGTTTCTTCTTTCTGTTTTCGCGTTCCCCGGCGGGCTTCATGCCTGCCGTTCGACGCGGGTCGAGAATCCCCGATTTCGAAAAACTGCGGAAGAGAGTGTTGGGGGGTCCAAAATCACGAAATCCGCATTTAAGTCGCTCGTCTTGAGTGACTAAATCCCGGACGAAAAAAGTCGTTTTCGGCGCCCGCGGAGCTCCCTTTTTGGACAGGATTCACGGGATTTCCGGATACGAGTTCGTGGGATTCACGCCTGCCTCCACACTCCAAATGAGCGAGCGCCTGAAATCCTTGGAGCGGTAGGGATCTAAGCAGGAATCCAGGAAGCCAGGAGCAATGCTCCCTTTATTTCCCTGGGTTCCTAGCTTCCTGCTTCCTGCCGGATCGAGCTTTCGCGGTTGCTGAATGGAACTCCCACATCCTGCTACTCGGTCACGCGCACCACCGCCCCGTCCAGCTCGGCCGGGGTTGGCGCCTCGTAGAGGGACTCGAGGATTTGGAACATCTCCGGAGTCACCTCCGCGACGAAGGTCTCGCCCTTGGCGGTGTTGCGGCCGGCGATGCGGGCGCGGCGGACCTCCTGCGGCGCGTCGACGAAGTGCCACTGC
>CBHXZU010000779.1:0-3107 GCA_966125105.1 uncultured Prosthecobacter sp. | reverse complement strand
CAGTGGGTGGAAGACAGTTACAACGGCGGGCCCAACCAGAAGAAAGACTGGGGCGTTCTGCGCGGTGGTTGCTGGGCAACCAGCAAGCAGGAGGAACTCAGGCTCGGTTATCGCAACGTCGTGTCCCGAGAAGAGCGCGATGTCATCTTCGGCTTCCGGTGCGTGCTGGTTCCCGGCCAGTAAATCTGCCGAGAGGAGCCTCCTTACTTTTCCTCGAGGGGACGCCAGCTCATCCAGTCGTAGCACTGCATCGGACCAAACCGGCGCTTGTAGTCATACCCCGAGGGCTCGACGTAGCAATAGCCAGGGTAGTGCCAGCGCTTCTTCGACCGCCGGGCCACGATAATTTCCCACATCATCGTCGCCGTTCCGAGGGATCGGTCCTCCCACTCCGGGTCGAAGAATGCATAAACGCTCGAGACGCTGTTCATCCCCACGTCCAGGTAGCTCGCGGCGATGAGTTTGCCCTTGAGGTACCCGCCCACTTCGACCGTCAGGCACGGCCCGGCTTGCGGAGCGGGCCCGAGGAAATCTTCCAGCGAGTTTGGGACGTTGTCCGCAAAGCGCTGCTTGTGCAGGTCGAAGAGTTTTTGCCGATCCGGGTCCAATTGCGCCTGCTTTACGCGGATCTCCACGTCCGCATTTCTGCGAAGAACGCGCCGCTGGCTCTTGGAAGGAGTGAAGTTGTTCACGTCGATGCGCAGCGGGAGCACGTGGCGCAGGCCCACGTTGGTGAGCGCCTCTTTATACCGGTAAAAGATCGGCCCGAAATGACGCCAACCGCGCTCCCACAGACCATCCATTTGTTCTGGCGTCTGCGCCCAGCTCACGAAATGTTCGTCGAGCACCGGTTGCATGGACTCCAAAGTGCCCGAGGTTGGGCGAAAAATCCACACTCAGCCGCGCAAAAAAGAGCGGTGCTGGCCTTGAAGCGGTTCTCAAACTTTCGCCCACGACTTTTTCGCAATCCTGGTTAATCTGCCGGCGACTTTCCTTATGACACAGAATCTTTCCCGGCGAACCATGTTGCGTGGCCTTGGAACCGTCCTGGCGCTGCCGTGGCTGGAAGCGATGGGAAACCTGACCAGTTGGGCCGCCGCCACACCTGGGTTGCCGCGCCGGACTGCACCGAACCGGATGGCCTTTCTCTACGTGCCGAATGGGAAGGACATGGCCAGCTGGACGCCCAAGACCGACGGGGCCAATTACGAGCTTTCGGACACGCTCCAGGCGCTCGCGCCATTCAAGAACGACTTCAATGTCATCACCGGACTGGCCGCCGATGGCGCCCGTCCGCACGGCGACGGTGGCGGCGATCACGCCCGCGCGCTGGCTTCCTTTTTGACGGGAGTGCATCCCCGCAAGACCGACGGCACGGATATTCGCTGCGGCACCTCGATCGACCAGCTTGCCGCGGGCCGCGTTGGAGAATTGACGCATTTGCCCTCGCTGGAAATCGGGTGCGAGCAGGGCAACATGGCCGGCAACTGCGACAGCGGTTACTCCTGCGTGTATTCCAACACGATGTCATGGCGGTCGCCCACCCAGCCGCTGCCGAAGGAAGTGAATCCGAAGCTGGTCTTCGAGCGGATCTTTGGCGGCTCCGACGCCGCCGCCCGGCAGCGCCGCCTGGCTTCGCGCAAGAGCGTGCTCGATTACATTCGCGACGACTCGAAGGCGCTCAACGCGCGCCTCGGCCGATCCGATCAACAGAAGCTCGACGAGTATTTCACCAGCATTCGCGACATCGAGCAGCGCATGGCCCGCTCGCAGTCGTTGCCGCCGCTGGTCGCGCCGACGGATTTCCCGCGTCCGGGAGGCATTCCATCGACATACGAGGAGCACATCCGCTTGATGTGCGACTTGATGGTTCTCGCCTTCCGAACGGACGCCACGCGCGTCTGCACGTTCGTGCTTTCCAACGAGGGCAGTAACAAGCCTTACCCGTGGATCGGCGTGCACGAGGGCCATCACGAGCTTTCGCACCATGGGCGCGACCCGAAGAAGATCGCGAAGATCCGGGAGATTAATAAGTTTCACGTCAGCCAGGTCGCTTATCTCATCGGGAAGCTGAAGAGCATCAAGGAGGGCAACGGCACGCTGCTCGACCACACCATGCTCGTCTACGGCAGCGGTAACTCCGACGGCGACCGCCACAACCACGACGATCTCCCGATCCTAATGGCCGGAAACGCGGGCGGAACGATCAAGACCGGCCGCCATATCCGCATGAATGGAGAGACGCCGATCAGCAACTTGTGGGTCTCGATGCTCGAGCGCATCGACGTGCGCCTGCCTGTCGGCGACAGCACCGGCGGCCTGACCTCGCTCGCGGGCTAATCTAATCGGGTGGTCGCGTCGACGGAAAGCGCGGGGCTTAGTTAGCGCAAGTTAACCAACTCGCGTCGCTCGACGTGAAAACACGTTGGTCCGGCAAAGTTCCCGTTTGCCAATGCGCTGAGGTCTGCGCATACACGCCACCCCTTTTTAACCGCCCATGTCTCACACGGAAATCCCTGGTGGTGTCACCGCTCCGGTTGGCTTCCTCGCCGGCAGCGCCTTCTGCGGGATCAAGGCGACGAACAAATCGTCGCCAGATATCGCATTGATTGTTTCCCAACGAAAGACCGTCGCTGCCGGCACCTTCACCACGAACAAAGTGAAAGCCGCGCCCGTGCGCGTCTCCCGCGCGAACGTGATGTCGTCGGACGTGCGCGCGATCGTGGCGAACAGCGGGAACGCCAATGCCTGCACCGGCGTTGCTGGCCTGCAGCATGCGAAGCGCATGTGCGCCGCGACCGCAAAGGCGCTCAAACTGAAGGCGAAGCAGGTCCTGGTTTGCTCGACGGGCCGCATCGGCGTGCAGCTTCCGATCGAGAAGATGGAGGCCACGCTGGGCACGATGGAATCCGTCCTGAAGGACGACGGCAGCCTCGCTGCAGCGAAGGCGATCATGACCAGCGATACCTATCCCAAGGAATACGCGGTCGAGTTTTCCGCCGGCGGAAAAACCGTCCGCGTCGGCGGCATCGCCAAAGGCGCGGGCATGATTGATCCGAACATGGCCACGATGCTGTGCTTCATCACGACGGACGCGGCGATCGATC
>CBHXZU010000778.1:0-3126 GCA_966125105.1 uncultured Prosthecobacter sp. | reverse complement strand
GTGGTCGCGCGAGGCACGAGCGTGCCCACCGGACCAGCAGGCAGCGCGTGTGCTTCCTGAAGGGAAGCCAGCATCGTTCCCATTGAGGGCCCGTCCGAGTCGGAATGGCGCTGGCTCCCCTCCGGGGAGCAACGCATCGCACGATTTCCGGTGGGCGCGCTCGTGCCTCGCGCGACCACCGGCTACAAGCTGTGATGCCTTCGGCATCGAATCGGATCGAGATCGCGTGGATTGCTCTGTACCGCTGCGCGCGTGATCGCGCGGACTCCTCTACGCCACGACGCCGGGGCGGCGTCGGCTCGTGCGCTGCGTTTTTGTGGCTAGCGGATACAAGCCGGGGCAGCAGCCGTACGCTTCGTGGAAGGCCGTGCTGAAGTGGCTCGCGCTCGAATAGCCGACTTCCATGGCTACTTGCGTGACCGTCCATTTGGCCTCGCGCAGAAGCTCCGCGGCGCGGTCGAGGCGCAGTTTGCGCAGGTATTGGAAAATCGATTGCCCGGTTTCCTGGGAGAAGACGCGGCTGAGGTGAAAGTGACTGCAGCCGACGCGCTTTCCGATTTCCTCGAGGGACGGCGTCTCGGCGAGGTGCTCCTTCAAGATGGCGATGACCTTCTCGACCCGCTCCTGGTTGTGCCGCTTTTGCCGTTGGCAGAAGAGTTCTTCTTCCGGTGGCGGCGTGTAAAAGAACGTCGCCGCGATCTCGAGCGCCTTTCCGTGATACCAGAGACGTTGCGCGGCTTCGTGCACGGGCGGACGCCGCATGCTCGCGATGATCTGCTGTTGCTCATTTGCCAGGCGGATCGGGTCGGAGACGTGGCTCTCCATTTTACCATCCACGAGGTCCGCGAGCCGGGTGTGCAACTGGGTATCCGCTGCGCTGAGATGCTGGGATAGAAAGTCTTTTGAGAGCTCGACCGTGATGAATTGATGCCGTTCACCGCCCCGGCGCGCGGCGTTTAGCGGTTCCGCGCCTTGCGCGTAGAAGCCGGCCGTCATCGGCGGGAGTTCCAAGCGTCGCACCCCGTCCCCGACCCAGCCATGGCCGCTCAGATTCAGGCATATTTCCACCCCGCCCGGATGAAAACTCTGCGCCCAATCCAGCTCCTCCTCGGCACTGAAGTCATGCCACTCGATACTGAAGCCAAGGCTGCGAAAGCCACCGTGAAGCCGGCGCCAACCGTCACCAACCGAGGCCCAGGCATCCGCTTCCGAAAATGCCTCCGAGTTCTCGTCCGGGAACTCAGCAGTCAGATCGGCTCGCAAGGGCAGCGCCATGGCGCGGGGAGGGTAGCTAATCGTTATTGCGCCTCAATCTCAATTTGACGGAAAGATGAACAGATTTTAAAGCGGGCGCCGCCAAATGGTGACCGAAAACCCAGCCGAGCACGCCAGTGTCCTGATGAAAAAGGGCATCGCGCTCCTTAATAGCACCAGTCGGCAGGGGTGGACGGAATCTCTCGTCTATTTTGACGAGGCGCTGGCGATACGGCGCGCACTCCCGCCGAGTGCGGATTCCTGGGCGGCCTATGTGCTGGCGGCCAGCTGGATGAACCGGGGCGACGCGCTCACGAAGCTGGGCGGCGGCGACAATTTGCGCGAAGCAGTGCGGTCATTCGACGAGGCTTTGGCCGTGCTCGCGACGATCTCGATCGACCAGAACCCCCTCTACGGCCGGCGGCTGGCTATCGCTTGGATCAACCGGGGGCTGGCGCTGCAAGAACAGGGCGTGCCTGAGGCCCTGGCGGCGGCGCGGAAGTCCTTCGAAGCCGGCATCGAGGTGGTCGAGGCCCGGCCCGACTTGAATCAAGTCGCGGCATGCGGTTGGATGAACCACGCGAACGTTCTCATGCGGATTGATCCGCCTGAGCCGGTCGAGGCGATCCTTTCGGCAGAGCTCGCGCTGGCTTTGTTGGCGATTGAGGAGGAAAGCGACGTCGCGGCCGCCGAGACGGCAGTGCATGCTCGGCACGTTCTCTGCCAGGCTTTGGCGCAGCGCCTGATCGAGGAGGAATCCCGGCGTGGCGAGCATGCGGCGGCGGCACTGATCGTCGTGGAAGCCGGTTTGAAGGCCGTCCGAAGCTGGACCGAGCGGGCGGAAGCCCGCTTCGGCGCGGTCGTGTCGCAGCTGTTCCGGTTTGGACTGACTTTGGTAGAACAGTACCGGCCGGACCAGCTCGCGCCTTATATAATAGAGGGCCTCCCTGCGGTGGGAACCACCTGCGCCCCGCATGCAATCGCCGCGCACGAAGCAGCCGTGGAATCTCTCGCAAAAGTCTGGCGGGGATTGGAAAAAGAAGGGTTTGCAGGTATTAATACCTCGCGGCTCGACCGGTGGATTGAAACGTTGCGAGGCCTCCGATTCGCCGACGGTCGCCTGCGGGAACTCAAGACGTCTGCGAAGTCGGCCAAGTCGACGCCAGCGGTCAAATAGGAGGACGGCGAAAGTCGGGCTTGGTCTCCGGCGGCAGGCGTTTCGACAGTTCTCTGATTTTAAGCGACGTCGCAGTTGTCTTGCCCGATGCCAGGTTGCCGGAACGCGATGGCAGGTTGCCGGAACACGATGGCAGGTTGCCGGAACACGATGGCAGGTTAGCGGAACACGATGCCATGTTAGCGGAACACAATGCCAGGTGCCGTGGAACGTTGTTCGGGTGCCGTGGGAGTTTGTCCATGTGCCGTGGAAGGTCGTCAGAAGGCGCGGGAAGGCATGGCGCTGGCCATGAAAGGTTGCTAGGAGGCACTAAAAGTTTGTCCTTCTGCCTTGGGACTTTGTTGGAGGGCGCTGGAACGCTTTCAAAGTGCACGGAAAGGTTGTCGCCGTGCCTTGGAAGTTTGCCGTCATGCCTCAGATCGCATTTCGGGGCTCGCGGACATATTGTAAACGTTGGGGTGAGAGTGCGGTGAGAAGCAGACTGACGATTGGGCAGCCGTCTACCGTGAGCCTCGGGATAGCACCTCCCTCAGTCGTGTATAAGGATTGGGGAAGACCTTCCCTATTGCGGCGCTGATGTGTCGCCACCTACGGGGCTCTTTTCGTTTGGCCAATTTACCCGGGGCGTCGCTCATTGTTAGCTGTGGCCTGGGCTGGTTTTTGGTTGGGGCTTTTCCCCCAAATTTTACGTGGGC
>CBHXZU010000777.1:0-3132 GCA_966125105.1 uncultured Prosthecobacter sp. | reverse complement strand
GCAGTAGACATCTTACCCAGAGATTGCCGCGTTTGGCCGAGCTCCGAAATTAAGACATCCCGTTCGCATGCCCCGGGGTCCTTCACTCCGCAGCTTGTTCCTCGCTGCTTCGTTCAGGACGACCCACTTTTTTGTCCAATCGCGCCCCTACCATTGGGACCTTTTAGGCAACCGCTACAGCGCAAGCATACTTGCTGCGGGATTCCCAAGCTCTTCACCTCTTCATCCGCTAGGCCAAAGCGTCTGGGTTTTCGCAGGTTAAACCCTTGGCACTTTATGGCTCTCCACCGCAACTGCGCCGGCATGCTTCGCCGGGACTTTCTCCAGATCGGGCTCCATGGCGCACTTGGGCTTGGTCTTTGTGACCTGCTCCAGTTGAAGAGTTTCGGCGCGGCGACCAATCCCGCGCTCAGCGCCGCGGGGAAGAACGTGAATTGCATCATGATCTGGCTCGATGGCGGTCCCTCGCATTACGAGAGCTTTGATCCCAAGCCGGAAGCGCCTTCGGAGATTCGCGGTGAGTTCAAGACGATTCCGACCGCTGTGCCCGGTGTGCACTTCTCCAAGTGCGTGCCGGAGCTGGCGAAGTGCGCGGACAAGTTCACGGTCGTCCGCTCGATCTGTCACAAGGATCCGAATCACGGCGGCGGCAATCACTACATGATGACAGGCGCTCCAACTCCCGTGCCTGTCGGCTGCGGTGCTTTCGTCACATTTCATCCGTCTTTCGGCTCGGTCGTTTCGTATCAACGCGGCGTCCGCAGCGGCCTGCCACCATTCTTCACCATGCCGAGCAACACGCGCTCCGGCGGCCCGAACTTCCTCGGCGGTCAACACGCGGCGTTTGAGGTCGGCGGCTCGCCGAATGCGGCGGGTTTCGAAGTGAGCGACGTCGTGTTGCCAAAGGAGATCTCGGAACGCCGCGCTGCTTCGCGCCGTCAACTCCGCGCCTCGCTCGACCGGATGCAACGGTTTAACGATCGGGTGGTCGAAGATCCCGCGATTGTTTTCGACCAGTTCTACACCCAGGGCTTTGACCTTGTGTCCTCCGCGAAAGCGCAGGCCGCATTCGACATCAACCGAGAGGATGAGAAATTGCGGGAGCGCTATGGGCGCAACGACATGGGGCAACGCATGCTCCTGGCGCGCCGGCTCGTGGAAGTCGGCGTCTCGTGGGTGACGATCAACTGGGGCGGATGGGACGATCACCAGAAGCTCTTCACTTCCTACAAGGGTTCAAAAATGAAGCAGCTGGATCAGGGCGTATCTGCGCTGATCAATGATCTCCACGACCGCGGATTGCTTGCGAATACGCTGGTTCTCGTGCTCGGCGAGTTTGGCCGCACGCCGAAGGTGAACAAAGACGCGGGACGCGACCACTGGCCGCATGCAATGTCGGTGCTGATGGCAGGGGCAGGCATTCCTGGCGGACAAATCGTCGGCGCGACGGACGCAAAGGGTTACTACGCGTCAGAAAACATCTATCGCCCCGAGGACTTCGCGGCATCGATCTACACGAAGATGGGAATCGACCCGAATCAGTTGCTGCATACGAATACCGGCCGGCCGGTGCCGCTGGTGAACGAGGGCAAGCTGATCAAGGAACTCTTCGTGTAAGTGAGAAAGGTGATCGCACGCGAACTGGTCGCGCGGCAGCTGAGTTTCGCGACTTTGCTGTTTTCCACCGTCGCGCACTCCGCGCCGCCGGAGGTGAAACACCTCTTTCCCCCGGCAGGTCAGCGCGGAACGAACGTCACCGTCTCGATCGGGAAGACCGACACGTGGCCGTCCATGTCGGCAGATGCACCGGGCATCAAGTTTACGCCCACGCCGATGATGGGGATCTACAATGTGGAGATCCCGGCGGACGTCGTACCGGGGCCGCACCTGGTCCGCGCATATAATGCGGAGGGGCCATCCGCGCCGCGCTTTTTCATCGTTACGGAAAAGCCGGAGCTCCAGGCAAAAGAGCCAAACGATTTGCCCGCGGAAGCGCAGGCGATCGAAAACCTGCCCGCCTCCATCAGCGGGCGCCTCGACAAGACGGGCGATGTCGATGGTTTCGCGGTCACTTTGAAGAAGGGGCAGACGCTGGTCACCTGGGTGGAGTCGCACGTCCTCGCGTCGACGATGGATCCGCTCCTGCGCGTGACGGACCGCAGCGGCCGCGTGCTCGGATTCAACCACGACGCCAGGACGCTGGATCCTTTCCTCGCCTGGGAGGCGCCGCGCGATGGGACATTCGTGGTGCAAGTGATGGGTTTTGCTTATCCCGCGCAGGCGAGCGTGCAGCTCATTGGCGGCGAGGGTTGTCTCTATCGACTGCACCTCAGCACGGGGCCGATCGTTCGCTACGCGGCGCCGCTCAGCGTGAAAGCTGGGACGAAAGCGCCGCTGCATTTGATCGGCTGGAACCTCACGCAAACCGAGGTGGAATGCGACGCGACCCAAGCGACGCCCGGCGCGGAAATCCCGCCGCCGAACGGAATCGCGGAGAGCTGGCTGGAGCCGGTCCGCGCCTCGGATCGAGCGGAACTCACGGAGCGGGAACCTCGTGCTGGCAACGACCCGGAGGATCTGCCTTTGGGCGCCGCAGTCACCGGACGCATCCGCGCGCCGCGTGAAGAGGATCGGTATAAGTTCACCGCGCAAAAGGGGAAGCCCTACGAGATCGCGCTCACCGCGGCGAAGATCGGCTCTCCGCTCGATGCGTGGCTGTGCGTGGAGGGCTCGGATGGCAAGGAGCTCGGGAAAAATGATGATGCGAGTTCACGCGACCCGCGTCTTACGTGGACTGCGCCGGCCGACGGGAACTTTACCATCGTCGTCGGAGACCTGACCCACCGCGGAGGCGACGACTTTCTCTATCGACTCACGGTGAACGAAGCCGCTCCCGCGATCAGCGGAACCGTCGTCGCGCATGCGTTTGCAGTCGGTGCCGGAAAGACCACGGAAATCAAAGCCAACGTCAAACGCGTGCACGGCTACAAGGTCGCGACAGAATTGGCCGCGAACAATTTGCCGGCGGGAGTCACTGCGGCCCCTGTTGACCTTCCGGAGAAGGATGGCGAAATCACCCTGAAGCTCGTCGCCGACGACACCGCGGTTGCGGCCAATCAGCCGTTCCAAATC
>CBHXZU010000776.1:0-3152 GCA_966125105.1 uncultured Prosthecobacter sp. | reverse complement strand
AACTGAGTCTCCTGGCGGACATCAGCGCCGACACGATGTTGCTCGCGCAGATCTTTCGGCCGGTTATCCAGTGCGAAGCTCTGCGGGAGGAAGTTTTTGCAGGAAAGCGAAGCCCGCTGATTTTTGGTGAACCGCAGGAGTGGATGGGATGGCTTATCCATGCGAACCATTTGCTTGCTTCAGGGAATACCAAAGAGGCTCGCAACCTGATGGATCAGGCGCTCGAGGCAGCGCCCGCCGTTCCCGGCACGATCAACGAGCATAATTTCGAATGGCTGGCCGATGCCGACTCAAGACTCGGTCCGGTGATTGAGGCAATCGTCGACGGGAAGTATTACTGGATTCCGATGAACCGCATCGCGCGGATCGATATCACGCGGCCTTCCGATCTCCGCGACCTGGTCTGGATCTCAGCTTCCTTTACCTGGTCGAACGGTGGCGAGGCCGCGGGACTGATCCCGGTTCGCTATGCCGGAAGTGAGAAGTCGGCGGAAAGCGCGATCCGCCTTGCGCGTCGAAGTGACTGGGAAGATGCCGGGGAAGGTTTCTTCCTTGGCAAAGGCCAGCGACTTTTCGCGACAGACGCCGGGGAATATCCGCTGCTCGAAACTTTGGTCATCAAGTTCGACCAGCCTGTGGCAGAACCGGCTCCCGAAGCCGTGACCACTGAAGTATCCGAAGCAACGTAGCAGGTTCGACCCGGACCCGCAGACATGGCCGCCGGTCAACCTACACCCTACGAAAAACTCCAGCCCTGCCTCTTCGATCGGCTCATTGACGAAGAGGTGCAGAAGAAGGAGGAGGGCCGGCATGCTCGAGTCATTTCGCTCTCGGAATACCAGCGAGCCGTTTTGCGGGATCTGCGTTTCCTGTTGAACGCAAACTGCCACCTGGCGTCGGAAGGGCTCGATGAGTTCCCTGATGTGAAGTCCTCGGTTTTCAATTTTGGAATTCCAAGTCTGTCCGGCTCGGGTTTTGCCGGAATGGACATCCAGGAAGTCGAAGCTGCGGTGGCCCGGGCGATCAAGGATTTCGAGCCGCGCATCGTTGCCGAGACGCTTTCCGTGCAGGCGGTGAAGGGGAATGTCGGCGACGCGCCGAGCACGCTCTATTTCGAGATCCGGGGGGAATTGTGGGCGCGTCCATTTCCCGAGAAGCTTTACATCAAGACGGCCTTGGACGTCGAAACAGGGGCCGTGACTATGTGAAGCGTTTTGCGCGGGGCTGAAAAACGTGAAGCTCTGCGCGAAATCATTCGCTGACTTTGACCGGGATGAATCGAAACTTTCTTGGACTCTATAATAACGAACTGCACCACCTGCGCGAGGTGGCTGCGGAGTTTGCGCGGGATTTTCCCAAAATCGCCGGGCGGCTTGCGTTGGATAAAGAAGCGAAGGAGGAGTGTCCGGATCCCTTCGTCGAGCGTTTGCTGGAGGGCGTAGCATACCTGGGCGCTCGCGTTCAGTTAAAGTTGGAAGCGGAGTTCCCCCGTTTTACGAGGTCTCTCCTTGAGACGGTCTATCCGCATTATCTTTGCCCGACACCCTCGATGGCCATCGTGCACATGGAGGCGGACCTAAATTCGGCGGGCACGCCGGAAGGCTTCCTGATTCCCCGCGGAAGCGCCCTGCAGGGAACCAGCAGCGCGAGCGACACCGTGTGCGAGTTTCGCACGGCGCATGACGTTCGCGTTTGGCCGCTGAAAGTAGCCGAAGGAAAGTATCTGACCCGGAACATGTCCGAGTTGGGCCTCACGAACACGTATGGCGCAAAAGCGGCGATTCGCATCCGCTTGCAATTGCAGGGAGAGCTGAAGCTAAAGGCTCTGCAACTGAATCAGCTGCCCTTTTTCGTGCGCGGTCTGAACGAGGTGCCCGCGGCGATCATGGAGCAGATCTTCGCCCGCGGTTCGCGGGTGATCATCAAGACGGCGAAGGCCCAGGGTAACGTATGCCACGTGATGCCTGCCACGACGCTCCGCCGTGTCGGCTTGCGCCAAAGTGAGGCACTGCTGCCGTTCGCGCCCCGAGGCTTCGAAGGATACCGGCTGGTCCACGAGTACTTCGCGATGGCGGAACGCTTTCTGTTCTTCGAGTTCACGGAACTTCGCGAAGCGCTGCAGAAATGCGACTGCCAGGCCGTCGACTTCATCATTTTACTCAGCGAAGCCGAGCCGCGGCTGGAGAGCGTCGTTGATAACCAGACGTTCGAGCTGTTCTGCACGCCGATCGTGAATCTTTTCCCGAAGCAGCTCGACCCCATTTCCCTGGGCGACAAGTTTTCGGAATACCACGCGATTGCGGATAAGACGCGCCAGCTGGATTACGAGATCTACCAAGTGGAGCAGGTCATCGGGCAGGGCGCCTCGGCGGAAGCGCGCCAGATGTTCCAGCCATTCTACCTTGCGCGGGATACCGACCTGGAATCCGCAGCCTATTACAGCTGCAATCGCATGCCACGGGTGTTGTCCGCGCGCGAAAAGCAATTCGGCGCGACCTCGTCCTACAGTGGCAGCGAGATGTATATCTCCCTCGTGGATGGCCACGCCGCGCCATACAACGGCGACCTGGCGCAATTGGACGTGAAGGCGCTCTGCACGAACCGCCATTTGCCGATCCAGTTGGTGACCCGGCAGGGAAGGACCGATTTCCGGCTCAACCTCTTTGCGCCAGTCTCCTCGATTCGCTGTGTGGTTGGACCGACCGTGCCCAAGCCGGCGCATCCCGATGGCGAGATCGCCTGGCGCGTCATCAGCCACATGTCGCTGAACTACCTTTCGCTCCTGAACGCGAGCGACGAAAGCGGTCCGTCCGGATTGCGCGAAATGCTGAAGCTCTATTGCGACTCAAACGACCTGCGGAGCCAGAAGCAGGTTGACGGAATCGTCGCTGCTTTCTGCGAGCCGATCACTCAGCGTGTGGAAGCTCCTGGTCCGTTAACGTTCGGACGCGGCCTGCGAGTCACCGTCGACTTTGACGAGCATGCCTTCGAAGGCTCCGGGATCTTCATCCTCGGTTCGGTGCTAGAGCAGTTTTTCGCGAAATACGTGTCGATCAACTCCTTCACCGAGACGGTGATTCGCTCACAACAACGCGGAGAGATTATCAAATGGCCAGCGCACCCGGGGAAGAGGCAGATAATCTGATTCAGCG
>CBHXZU010000775.1:0-3162 GCA_966125105.1 uncultured Prosthecobacter sp. | reverse complement strand
TCACATACAACCTCCTTATACGCCGCAATACAGCGCCTTAATGGCACAGTCCCGCGAATGATCAACATTTTCCATTCGCGCCATTATGGCACATTCCCTCACGAGCCGACGGTGGTGGGACGCATACCGAACGCGTCGAGATCTGAGCACGGTGCCGGGGGATCTGAACATCTGGCACGTCTGCTCTCCCGCTCCGGAACATCCCGGAGGCCGGCCTTGTTCGTCCAAGTCGGCAGCGGAGCCCGATTCCGTCCTCGTGGCTCTCGAACTCCATTCGCCCTTTCCACCCATGGAAGCTCTCTCGGTGGACGACATTCCCACGGGTCCGGAGTGGCAGTATGAACCCAAATGGGACGGGTTTCGCTGCCTGGCGTTTCGAGACGGGAAGGATATCGAACTGCAGTCGAAATCCGGCCAACCGCTTGCCCGCTACTTTCCTGAGGTCGTCGAGAACCTCGCCGCCCTGAAGGCAAAGCAATTCGTGCTGGATGGGGAACTCGTCATCCCGGATGCAAAAGGGGCGTTTTCGTTCGACGACCTTCTTCAGCGGATCCATCCTGCCGCGAGCCGCGTGAAAAAGCTGTCGGCCGTGACACCTGCGACTTTTCTCGTGTTCGACCTCCTGGCGAATGCGTCCGGCAAGAAACTGACCGAAAAACCCCTTTCGGAACGGCGCGCGTCGCTTGAGACCTTCGCTCGCGAGCAGTTCGCAAAAGGAGGCCCAATCCGGCTATCCCCCGCGACACGCAAGCTCCCGGACGCCAGGAAGTGGCTGAGTGGCGTGGGAACAACGCTCGACGGAATCATCGCCAAGCGCGTCGACCTGGAATACCGCTCCGGCGATCGCAGCGGCATGCAGAAGGTGAAGAACTACCGCAGCGCCGATTGCGTGGTCGGCGGCTTCCGCTTTGGCACGGGCAAGCCCGTCGTCGGCTCGCTTCTTCTCGGCCTCTACGACGATGATGGCCTGCTTCATCACGTCGGATTCACCTCATCGATCAAGACAGCGGACAAAGCAGCGCTGACGAAGAAACTCGAAGCCCTGATCGAGGCACCGGGATTCACGGGCAGCGCGCCCGGAGGACCGAGTCGATGGAACCAGGGAAAGGAGAGCGTGTGGAAACCTCTGCGGCCTGAACACGTCGTGGAAGTCAGCTACGATCACTTCACCGGCGGCCGCTTTCGTCATGGCACGAAGCTGCTTCGCTGGCGCCCCGACAAGGCGCCAAAACAGTGCACGATGGATCAGGTGAAACAAAAGAGCGCCAACCTTCTTGCGTTGCTGAAGTGAGACTTGGCCCGCGATGCACGTGTTAACATGAAGCTCCCCTACTAAAGAACCTGAACCCTCGAAGACGCTGCTACCGGATTAGCGCTGCAACCGTTCTCGTAGGATGGCCCCGCGAGCCGTCCCGGTGACACCGGCTGGGGGCTTACGATCGTAAACCAAACCCCTTCGCAAAACACCCGCCCTGAACGTTCGGGCCTTCAATCAAACTTCTCGCGGATCCATGCGCGTTCCGCGGGTGTGAACTGCGACGGCTTCTTTCCGAGTTGGCGGGCATATTCGGCTTCGTAGGCGCGATAGCGAGCCGCGTCCTCGGCAGCCTCCTGCCGTTTCTCTGCGACTTCGCGAGAGCGGTCGGCGGCATCTTCTGCGGCATCGCGCCGCGCTTCGTCCTGTTGCTCGCGCTCGCGCTGGAAGTTCTCCCGCGCCTCGTCTTCCAAATCGCGCTGATGCTCCGCAGCCTGGCGGCGACGGTGTGCCGCATCGGCTTGCGCGCGTTGTTCCGGGGTGGAGCAGGCCACGAAGAGCAGCGCTGCACTGGAGAGGAAGATCAGTCGCTTCATCGAGACGGAAGCTAGGCAAAGGGTGATCGGCATGACAAGCAAGGTCCTCCTGCGCGCTTGAAGACACTGCCGGCGCAAACCAAGCATCGGAACCTGCGGTGCGTAGCCCGAGTCACTCACACATTCAGAGGCGGGCCGCCTCTGCCACTTTGGCCTATTTCTCGGCGATGCAATATAGGCTTTGGTGGCCTCGGATGTAGATCTCATTACCCGCGATCGCGGGTGAGGCGTCCACTCGGTCGTTGAGCACATTGACCGCAACCACCTCGGGTTGGTCGCTCGTTTTGAGAGTCACGGCTTTTCCGTCGCGCCCTACCACATACACGTGACCGCCAGCGGCGACCGGCGATGCATACACACCCCCTCCCAGTTCGCTCAAGCGATGAGCCTCATAGTAGGGCTGACCGGTTTTGGCATTGAAGCATGACAGCAGCGCATTGTTGCCGGAGAGGAAATACAGACGCTCACCCGCCAGCAACGGCGACGGCACATAGGGCGTGCTCTTCGTGTGCTTCCACGCAATCGCATCGGTGCCATCGAGCACTCCGCTTGAGCCGATTTTGATCGCCTGGTGTGCAGCGCCCCGAAATCCGCTGATCGCGTAAACCATCCCGAACCAAGCGACCGGTGTCGGGATAACGTTGGCCGTCATGCCGCTCGCTTCCCATACCTGCGCGCCGGTCGCGAGATCATAGGAACGCACGCGATTCGTGGCGCTGACGACGACCTGCGGTTTGCCCTCGTGCACCACCACGAGCGGGGTGCTCCAGGATGTCGGCTCGTCACGCTTTTGCCGCCACTTCTCGGCTCCCGTTTTCTTATCCAGCGCAACCACGAAATCTTCGCCCTCGTGATCCCAATTCAAAACGAGCACATCCCCATGCAGCGCGGGCGACGCGCCTTCACCAAACGCATTGCGCGTCTGCATGTCGCCAAGGTCCTTCTCCCATCTCAATTTGCCCTCGAGATCGTAGCAGTAGAGCCCGCGCGATCCGAAGGAGACGTAGATCCGCTCACCATCCACCAATGGAGAAGCCGAGGCGAAACTGCCGTCGCGATGGTGACCTTCGTGGGGCACTTCCTCGCGAGCGGTCTTCTGCCACACGATCTTGCCGGTGCCTCGGTCGAGCGCGAGCAAGACAAACTTTGTTTTGCCTTTTGGCGCCTCGCTGCGAAAGCCGCCACCACCTCCCGCCCCACTCCCACGACGACGGCGATTTCCTTCCCCGCCTTGGGTGGCATCTGCTGACGGAGGCTGGGCTGCAGTCGCTTCAGCCGGTAATCGGCGGCACGGTGACCGCAGGCAATGCA
>CBHXZU010000774.1:0-3171 GCA_966125105.1 uncultured Prosthecobacter sp. | reverse complement strand
CTCCACGAGTTCCCCGCGGGGATCGAAGTCGAGCGTGTAACGGTTCTTATGGCTCTTGCCCTTGCCGCCGCCGTTCCCGTTGCCGCCATTGCCATGATCGTTTCCGTTCCCGTGACCATTGCCATTTCCGCCCTTGAGAGCGCTGAACTTGTTTGCCTCGAAGACGACCTGCGCGGAACGGCCGCGGCTGAGGTCGACCGTGGCTTTATCCACGCCGGCGACGCGCACCGTGTAGATGCCGCGGTCGAGCGCAAGAAGGTGAAGGATGAAGCGGGTCTTGTTCTTCTGGTCGACGTAGCGTGCCTCGACGCGGCCGCTCGTGACCGTTTCACCGGGGAGAAGCGAGGTGCGCTCATCCTGGTAAAGCGAGGCAGGCTCGCCTTCACCGGCGTAGATCATCGAGAGGACGACGCCCGTGCCGTCGGTCACGGCAATTTCTTTCCCGCGAGGGTCGAAATCGAGAGGCGTCTCAGCGTCGTTCACACGGAAGTCCACGCAAGCGGCGCCGCTCTCATTGACGGTGAAATCAGCCTCAACGTTGCCATCGACGGTCAGCTGATAGGCACCGCTCGGCGTCAAACCGCGCAGGTTTGCCCAAAGAGCAGCATAATTGGGCTTGAAGATGGATCGAACGGATCCTGAGGCATCCGGATCGATGCCCGTGTTTTCAAGCGGGCCCCGGATGAGGGAGAGTTCGACCGCATGGAGGGCGGGAGCTGCGATTGCGAGGAGACAACACAATAGGATGGGTTTCATAATTGCGGCTCCCATTGAAGCCAGTTTCGGTCACAGCGCATCGAAGAGGTGAAGCAGCTTCACGGCGGCGTCATAATTTCCATAAGCCTCCTTCGGGATGGGCTCTAACATGGGTCCCGACGAGCAAAACGGGCCCCGGCCTCTGCCTGAGCGCGCCACTTTTCATAAGAAGGTGATATCTTTGCCCGCGAGCGCCAGCTGACGAGAAGGCGGGAAAATGCCCGCAGAGGTTCGCCTTATCCGCCGGCTGAGCCGGTGCCGCCGGGCTTTGTCATGGAGACCGGGTCCAGCAGTTCCTTCAGTTCGGCCTCCGGGAGCACACCTTTCTCGCGGCAGAGTTCCCGGATCGTCTTGCCTGATTCGGCGCTCTCTTTTGCGAGCTTTGCGGATTCCAGGTAGCCGAGCTTCGGCACCAGCGCCGTCACCATCGCCAGGCTGTGCTCGATCAAAGATGCGCACCGCTCCTTGTTTGCCTTGATGCCTTCCACGCACTTGGCCCGGAAAAGTTCCACGACTGCGGCGAGAAGCCGGCAATTCTCCAACATCGCGAGCGCGATCACCGGCATGCCGACGTTCAGCTCAAAGGTGCTCAAGTTTGCCGCCGCCCACGTGACGGTTGCATCGTTCCCGATCACACGGGCACACACTTGCAGCACTGCTTCGCACATGACCGGGTTTACCTTGCCCGGCATGATGCTGCTGCCGGGCTGCGTCTCGGGAAGTTTGATTTCGGCGATCGCGCAATGCGGACCGCTGGCGAGCCAGCGAATGTCGTTCGCAATCTTCGTGAGCGAAACGGCGATTGTCTTCAGGTGCCCGCTCGCTTCGACAAGTCCATCCTTCGCGCCTTGCGCCTCGAAACGGTTCTTTGCTTCGCGAAACTCGTTCCCCGTCAGCCGATCGAGATGCCGAACAACGATTCCCGCGAAGTCGGGATGTGTGTTCAAGCCCGTCCCGACCGCCGTGCCGCCGAGGGCGAGTTCTTCGACTTCATGGATTGCCTGCTGCGCCCGCTTTACTGCCAATTCGCATTGCCGCGCATAACCGCTGAACTCCTGGCCGAGACGCACCGGCGTTGCATCCATCAAATGCGTGCGCCCGATTTTGAATACCTCCCAAAACTCGAGCGCCTTCCGCTCGAATGCGCCATGCAGTTTCTCCAGCGCAGGAACGAGGTATTTGCGCAGCCGCTCGGCGACGGCGACGTGAATCACCGTGGGAATCACATCGTTTGAGGACTGGCCTAGGTTGACGTGGTTGTTCGGATCAACGGGGTCGCGTGAACCGAGTTGTTTGCCCGCCAGCTGCGAACAGCGGTTCGCGATCACCTCGTTCGCGTTCATGTTCGTCGAGGTGCCGCTGCCCGTTTGGAAAACATCGATCGGAAAATGGTTGTCGAGTTTTCCATCAATCACTTCGGAGGCCGCCCGCGCGATGAGCCCTGCGCGTTCCGGATCGAGCAGCCCAAGTTCGAGATTCGCCTCCGCAGCGGCCCATTTCACCATCCCGAGCGCGCGAATGAACTCGCGGCCAAAGTGATACCCGGAGATGGGGAAGTTGTGAATCGCGCGCTGCGTGGTCGCGCCATACAGCGCATTTGCGGGCACTTCCACGCTGCCCATGGAGTCGAGTTCCGAGCGGGAGTCCATGCTACGCAGCATGAAAAGATTCCGCAAAACTGGCTAGGGAAAAGCCGGCGCGTCAGTGCGCGCTCAGGGCTCCACGCTCAACCGGAAATGATCCCCAAAAGGGGGCGGTGTTTCAGCTAGTGCGCGCCGTTGCCGTTCACTTTGTAGCCGTTCGCGTGGCCATTCGCACCGTGGCCATTCACGCCATTCACCGCATGCCCATTGAGGTGCTTGTAGAACTTCGTGACGAACATCGGCGGGATATTGATCAGGCAATATTCGCTCTCCGCTTTCGCGAAATGATCGCAGTGTCCTTTCGTCCGGAGCTCGTTCGTTACCTGGTAAATGATGAAAGCTGCGTGCGGCTCGGAGCGGAGCACGGCGTGCGTATTGGCCAGGATTTCACGCTTCTTCGCCTTCTCGAGAATGCTGAAAGGGATGCCGGAAACGATGTAGTCGCAGGCCTCCAGCCCCTCACTTTTGAGAACATCGGGCAGGCTCGCGCAGTCCGCATTGTGGACGCTGATCCGCTTGTCCGACGCGAACTGCTTCTTGAGGTGCGAGCACAGGGCGGCGTCCAATTCAAACAAGAGCAGCCGGGACTCCGGATGCATGCGGCGAACGATCTCCCGGGTGTGGCAGCCTTCACCGGGGCCATACTCTGCGATCACCCGTGGCACGCTGTGATCCATCTTGCCCGAGACGCGGCGGATCAAGGTCCGCGAGCTGGGAACCACCGAGGCCACTTGAAACGGGTTTCGGAGGAAACGCTTTAGAAAAAGAGCTG
>CBHXZU010000773.1:0-3180 GCA_966125105.1 uncultured Prosthecobacter sp. | reverse complement strand
GCCGATGGTCTCGAAGAATCAGCTCATCACCACCGCGGCATGGAAGCAGGGAGGGGAGACGGAGTTTGCGCTGGAAGGCAGCGTGTTCATCGCCGGCGCGGTCGTGCAGTGGCTGCGCGACGGACTAAAGGTCATCAAGTCATCCGCGGAGATCGAAGCGCTCGCGGCTTCGGTGCCGGATTGCGGGGGTGTCTACTTGGTTCCTGCTTTTGCCGGCCTCGGCGCGCCGCACTGGGATCAATACGCGCGCGGGACGATCACCGGGCTAACGCGTGGCACGACGGCCGCGCACCTGGCGCGGGCAGCGCTCGAAGGCATCGCATTCCAGGTCGCCGACATCCTGACGGTGATGAACGAGGACTCCGGCGTGCCGATCAATGAACTGCGCGTCGACGGCGGCGCCTGCGCGAACAATCTGCTCATGCAGTTCCAGGCGGACATCCTGCAGGTGCCCGTGGTGCGTCCGAAAGTCATCGAGACCACCGCGATGGGCGCGGCCTACCTTGCGGGACTCGCGGTCGGTTTCTGGAAGGATCGCGCCGACGTTTCCCGCGCCTGGCAAACCGATCGGGTTTTCACTCCGCTGCTGACTTCGGATGAAGCGGAGCATCGCCGGACGCGCTGGCGTGAGGCACTCCGGCGATCGGCCGACTGGGAGGAACGCTCCACCATCCGGGCCACACCTGAGATTTAGGCGTCCGCCTCTGCCCGCCCCTCTCTTCAGCACTCTCCATGAACCCGTATCTTGCAGAATTCATCGGCACCGCCTTGCTCATCCTCTTCGGCAACGGCGTGGTGGCAAACGTCGTCCTCGCGCGCACAAAGGGAAACAACGCCGGCTGGATCGTCATCACCGCCGGGTGGGGGATCGCGGTTTATATCGGCGCGTTTTGTTCGGCGGAAATCAGCGGAGCGCACTTGAATCCAGCAGTTACCGTAGCGATGGCCGTCGCCGGAAAACTGGAGATGGCAAAAGTTGCCGGCTATATCGGTGCGCAGATGGCGGGCGCAGTCATCGGGGGAATGCTGGTGTACTTGTTCTACCGCGAGCATTTCCGCGCATCGGACGACGCAAATGGGAAGCTCGCCTGCTTCTGCACGGCGCCCAACATCCGTAACAACTTGCAGGCCCTGTTCTGCGAAATCGTCGGCACCTTCGTGCTGATCCTGCCGATCTTCCTGATGGTCTCGCCGAGCATGAAATTGCCGGGTGGAGAAGTCGGCCCAACGCTTGGATTGGGGACAATCGGTTTGCTCCCCGTTGCGCTGCTCGTCTTCGGGATCGGCCTCTCGCTCGGAGGAACGACCGGATACGCGATCAATCCGGCTCGAGATCTCGGGCCGCGCATTGCCCACGCGCTCCTTCCGATTCCAGGGAAGCGCGACAGTGACTGGTCGTACGCCTGGGTGCCGGTCATTGGTCCAATCCTTGGCGGTCTACTCGCCGCCTGGACCTTTGCCTGCTTGAAGTAGGCTCATCCGGCGCCGCGGAAGCTGGCCAAGGGAGCTTGCATCGTCTTGCGGTAACTGGCACGGCATCGGCTTAATAGGCCGACCAGTTTCATGAAGCCCTGGCACTCGTTCGCGATCGGCGTAGCAACCCTTTTGGGCCTGCTGCTCTTGAATTTGCCACTGTTCGATGCGCCCGCGCTGCCGATGGATGAGGGGACTCTGCTGGTCTACCCGGAGCAGATCATGAAGGGCAAAGTCCCGTACCGTGATTTCGAAACGTTTTACGGTCCGGGGAATATTCACGCTCTCGCCGGCGTGTATTCGATTTTCGGCATAAGCCTTCACGTCGAGAGGCTCGTCGGCCTTGCCTACCGATTGTTGCTTTTGTCGGGCGTTTTTATGCTGGGACGCCGGAGGAGCATAACGTGCGCAGTGCTTTGCACCGCGGTCGCAGGTCTCATTTCCTTCGTTCCGACTTTGGCGGCCTTTGCATGGCTTGGAGGTGTGGCTGCCTTGCTGTGGTGTTTGCTGGCTCTGGCGGGTCCTGCACAAACGTGGCGCGCAGCTGTTGCCGGCCTGCTCGGAGCGGTGGCGCTCTTGTATCGACAGGATCTTGGGCTCGCCTTGATTCTCGCAGTCCTGCCATTGTGGCTCCTGCTCCCGTCGAAAAATCGATGGGTATTCCTGGCGGCCTTGGGTGTGGGCCTTTCCCCGTACCTGTTCTATGCGGCCATCGCGGGGATCCGTCCGCTGGTCGAAAACCTCTTTGTGTATCCGGTGCTCTTGACCGGCCCAGGCCGCAAACTTCCCCTGGGGTTTGAATACCCAGGCGCCGGCGGGATCGTTCTGCTTCACTTCATTGCCTGCGCGGTAAACATCTTCGCCGCAGTTCGGTCGGTGATCGCGAATCCGAAGGCAGTGGAGACCCGGCTCTTCCTCGCCGCGTCTTTGCTGGCTCTTGGGTTGAGCCATCAGGGAATGCAACGCGCGGATTTGATCCACGTGAATATGAGCGTGTTCCTCTCGCTCGCGCTCCTGCCATTCACCGTATCGCATTTCATCTCCTCCGCGAAAACGCGCATTCAGGCGATCCTCGTCCCAGCGGCGGCCGTCCTCGTTCTAACGTTGGCCGCAGTCGCGTATCCGCTTTCGCGCCAATCGTTGGTGCAGACGATCAAGATCGCTTTCTCGTCGGAACCGATCGTTCCGATGGACGTCGAACTGCGCGGACGCAGGTTTGTGTATGGAAGCTTTTCCAACCCATTGCCGGGACGCTTGCTCAAGCTCCTGGAGCGGGACTCGAAACCTGGTGAACGGCTCTTCGTGGGTGGCGGCGATCTGCGCAAGGCGTTTGCGACTCACACCTGGATCTATCACCTGACCCCATGGCTGGAGCCAGCCACGTATTTTTTGGAGATGAATCCGTTTTCTGCGAATCGCCCCGATTCGCGCCTCGCGGCTGACGTTGCGACCGCGGATTGGCTCGTGTTGGACGAGCGCTGGGATCGGCCAAACGAGCCAAATCTTTGTGCTCACGAAGGATCAGACCGCCCGAACCAAGTCGTGCGAGAAAACTTCGACTTAGTGACCTCGTGCTACTCCTATAAACTCTACCGCAAAAAGCCGCTCCAGGCATCGCGGTAACAAACCCTGTGAACCGGTCTGAGATTGACGGTAAGACGACCGGCTGAGGGCGAAGATGCGGGATGCATCGGCTTGCGCGTTGTG
>CBHXZU010000772.1:0-3198 GCA_966125105.1 uncultured Prosthecobacter sp. | reverse complement strand
AGTAGATCTTTGCGCTCCATGCCCTGCTTGCGCGGCACGCTGCCGACGAGGAGCGCCCAGTTCACATCCTTGAATCCTTCGTCCAGGTTCGCGGTCGCCACGATTCCCTTGAGGAGCGGGAAGGCGCAGTCATCGAGTTCCATCACCACGCCGCCGAGCGCCGGGAGAGCCGGCTCGATTTCGATGAGGTGCAGAATGACCGGCTGCTCCGGCCCAAACATGGCGCCGGAAGCGATGCGGAAGAGAAGGGAATAACCAATTTGGCCAGCGGCCCCGGTGACTGCGACGCGGATGGGAGCTTTCATACGATGATTCTAGAGAAAGGGGGCGCAGAACAACACGCGGCGGCGTGGTGTGCAAGGTTGGCGTGGATTTTGTGCCATCGGGTTGCCGCGGTAGCGCCAACTTGGCGCGGTTTTCGACGCGATACCTCTTAAAAGGGCTTGGCGCGCGATATGCAGAACGCCTCGTTAGCAATTTACTTATGAGAGCCGACCGGTTTACCCAAAAGATGCAGGAAGCCGTGCAAAGCGCGCAGTCGCTCGCGGCGGAGGGCAATCACTCGGAATTTGATAACGAGCACCTGCTTAGCGCCGTGATCGATCAGGCTGAAGGCGTCGGGAAGCCTTTGCTGGAGCGCGTCGGGGTGGATGTCAAAACGCTGCGGGAGAAACTCGGCGCGGCGCTATCGAAGCGAGCGCAGGTGCACGGGCTCACCTCGCAGACGAATATTGCCGCGGAAGCCATGGCCGTTCTTCGCCAGGCCGAAAAACAAATGGCGGCGCTGAAGGACGAGTATGTGAGCGTGGAGCACTACCTCCTCGCCCTCGCCGACAGCGGCGTCGCGGCGGGCAAAATGCTGAAAGAGGCGGGAGCAACGCATGCGAAGTTGCTCGCCGCCCTTCAGCAGGTCCGCGGCTCGCAGCGGGTCACTGACCAAAACCCGGAGGACAAATACCAGACGCTGCAGAAATACGGGCGCGATCTGACGGACCTTGCGCGGAAGGGGAAGATCGATCCTGTCATCGGACGCGATGACGAGATTCGCCGCTGCATGCAGGTGCTTTCGCGTCGCACGAAAAACAACCCGGTGCTGATCGGTGAGCCTGGCGTTGGGAAAACGGCAATCGTGGAAGGCCTGGCGCGACGGATCGTCGCGGGCGACGTGCCGGAATCCTTGAAGAACAAACGCGTGATCGCGATGGACCTCGGCGCAATGATCGCCGGGGCGAAGTTCCGCGGCGAGTTTGAGGACCGGCTGAAGGCCTTCCTCAAGGAGATTACGGATTCGCAGGGTGAGATCATTCTCTTCATCGACGAGCTCCACACGATTGTCGGCGCGGGCAAAGCGGAAGGCGCCGTGGATGCAGGCAATCTTCTGAAGCCGCCGTTGGCGCGCGGCGAGCTGCGCACAATCGGCGCGACGACGCTCGATGAATATCGCAAGTATATCGAGAAGGACCCTGCGCTGGAACGCCGCTTCCAGCCAGTGCAGGTGGATGAGCCAAGCGTGCAGGACACGATCGCGATTCTGCGTGGATTGAAGGAGCGCTACGAAGTTCACCACGGCGTCCGCATCCAGGACGCCGCGCTGGTCGCTGCGGCCGTGCTCTCCCATCGCTACATCAGCGATCGCTTCCTGCCGGATAAAGCGGTGGACCTCGTCGACGAAGCGGCTTCTCGGCTGAAGATCGAGCTCGATTCCATGCCGACAGAGATCGACGTGATCGAGCGGGGCATCATGCAGCTAGAGATGGAGCGGCAGGCGCTGAAGAAGGAGAAGGACCCGGCGAGCAAGGAGCGGCTGGCGCGTATCGAAAAGGAGCTCGCCGAGGCGAAGGAGAAATCATCCGGACTCAAGGCGCAGTGGCAGTCGGAAAAGAAGGTCATCGATGAGCAGCGCAAGCTGAACGAGCAGCTCGATACCCTGCGCACTGAACTCGAGCAGGCGCAGCGGCGGGGCGAGCTCGGCAAGGCGAGCGAGCTGCAGTACGGCCAGATTCCGGACCTGCAGAAGAAGATCGCGGACGCAGCTGCGCAGATGGCCGCGAAGGGCAACACGATGCTCAAGGAAGAGGTCACCGAGGAGGATATCGCCGAGGTGGTTTCCGCGTGGACGCACATACCGGTGAGCAATCTGCGGGAGGGTGAACGCGAGAAGTTGGTGAAGATGGAGGATCGTCTCGCGCATCGCGTGATTGGCCAAAAGCAGGCGATCACCGCGGTGGCGAATGCCGTGCGGCGGGCGCGATCGGGCCTGCAGGATCCGAATCGGCCGATCGGCTCATTCATTTTCCTCGGCCCGACCGGCGTGGGCAAAACGGAGCTGAGCAAGGCGCTCGCTGAGTTTCTCTTCGATGACGAGACCGCGATGGTCCGGATCGACATGAGCGAATACATGGAGAAGCACAGTGTCGCTCGATTGATCGGCGCGCCTCCTGGCTACGTGGGATTTGAAGAAGGCGGCCAGCTAACGGAATCGGTGCGGCGGAAGCCGTATTCGGTGATCCTTTTCGATGAGATCGAGAAGGCGCATCACGATGTCTTCAACGTGCTCCTTCAGGTGCTGGATGACGGCCGGATCACGGACGGGCAGGGACGCACCGTCGACTTCAAGAACACCGTCATCATCATGACGTCCAACATCGGTTCCCAGTTCATTCTCGATGTGGACAACCCGGAGCAGCGCGAGGCGCGCGTGATGGAGGCGCTGCGCTCGCATTTCCGCCCGGAGTTTCTCAATCGCGTCGATGAGACGATCATCTTCGATCGCCTAAGCGACGCGGACATTACGCACATCGTGGCAATCCAACTCCAACGGCTCCAGAAGCGACTGGAGGATCAAAAACTCAAGCTCGTGCTTACCGACGAGGCAAAGCGTCACCTAGCGCGGGAAGGCTACGATCCTGTGTATGGGGCGCGGCCACTCAAACGAGTGATCCAACGCGAACTCCTCGACCCGCTAGCGCTGTCGATCCTGGATGGACACTTCAAAGAAGGGCAGACCATCACGGCGGATGCAAACGAGGGGAAGCTGACTTTCGCGACGTAAGATCGCCCCGATCGCATCCGAAAGGCTGCGCGAAGCCGGGGAACTCCGGGAATGAAAGCGCGAGGCGCGTTCGGACTGCTGCGATCATTCGCAGCTTTTCGAGGTGGCACTCGGAAACCTACCGCTCAAGAAGCGACCGGAATGCA
>CBHXZU010000771.1:0-3209 GCA_966125105.1 uncultured Prosthecobacter sp. | reverse complement strand
GGACGATCGTCCGCATCCTCGCGCGTGTTGCTTTCCGCGGTCCCGACGCGTTCCGCACCCGCGAAGGTCTCGACCTATGGTATCAGCCCGACCGCAAAAAGCAGCGCAACCCGCCGGGGTAGGGGAACGCTGTATTTTGGCGTGCCCCACTTTCTCAAAAAACGGGACTCTGCGATCGGTCCCGCGTTCATCGCTCATCGCTCCCTCAATATTCCTCATCGCCGATGAACTGCGCATGCAAGATCGCGTCGATCGTGAAGAGATCATCGGGCCGCATCGGCACGGTTGGATTGGGAATATCCTCACACATCGCTTTCGCATATTGCCGCGCCACGCCGCCGAGATCCGTGCTCGTGATTACAAACCGGTGCCGCTCCGGATCATTTCCCTTATTGAGCGCCTCCGCCGAGGCCTTGATTTCCGCCTGCAACGCCTGGTGGTCCAGCGGTTCCGAGAGACGCCGCGCCATGAAGATGCCCGGCGGAATCACCAGTTCCACCACCCACACGCAATCCTGGTTCTCCGGGTCATCGATCTGCTTCCGCAGCCGCTCCAGGACCTTTTCAAGTTCCGCCTTGGGATCGACGTTCGGCTTTTTCGAACTCGGCTTCGCGGAGGCCGCCGCCTTTTTCGAGCCTGGCGCCTTCTTCGACTTCTTCTCCGCAGGCGTCTTCTTCGAAGACTTTTTCTCAGACGGCTTCTTCTTCCTTGGCGAGGGCATGACGTGTCCGACCAGCAGAGCAGAACGGCTTCCTTTCAGCAAATCGAACGGCCGCATAGCCGCCGTTTTGCCGCGTCGGTGATATTGCCGGTTATGCGCGCGGAGCCCGGGCGGCTTTCGCCGCCGAATCAATGATCGAGACCGGGTCGAACGCGACGCTGAGCACCGTATCGCATTCGCTGCAAACGATGCTCAGTCCCTTTCCGTCAGGCTTTCCCGCCACGCAAAAGCGGACTTCCTCGACCTTTACGTGGGTTACGATCGCTTTGCACGCTGGACACTTTCCAGTATTCACATGCTCGTTTTCGAAAACGGGCAACCGCGCGGACGTCCCGAAGCCGCGGCCGGTTCCCGATCTCCCTGGAATGGCATCGTCGCAGAGTTTGGCTCACCGTCCCAAGCTGAAGTCTCTTTCGCCTTCACCTAGGACGCCTTCGCTGCAACCTTCGCAGCCGGCATGTCCCGATACTCAACGCGCGCCTCCATCATTGAACCTCTCGAGGCCCGGATCGCTCCCGCCACGTTCCTCGTCACGAACAACGCGAATTCCGGCGCGGGCTCTCTGCGGGAGGTCATCCTCGGGTGCAATGCCAATCCCGGCTCGGACAAAATCATCTTCGCGCTCGATCCCAACGAGGTGATCGCCCCGACGACCGCCTTGCCGGCGATCACTGGCCCAATCACGATTGACGGCTATTCGAACCCGGGCAGCGTCATGAACACCAGCCCGACTCCAAATGGCTATAATGGGAATGTGACGGTGCAGATCTCCGGCCAGAATTTGCCCGCCGGCACCGACGGTCTCGTCATCTCGGGCGGGAATTCGTTCATCTACGGAATTGCGGTCACCGGTTTCGCCGCGAATGCCGGCGTAGGCGGAAATGGCATCGTCCTCGCCAGCGACGTGAATCACGTGCAGGGCTGCTGGCTTGGTCTCACCCCGGTCGGGTTCACCGACGGGAATGGCGGCAGCGGCATTCGTATCCTGGCGGGGGCGACCGGAAATACCATTGGCGGCCTTCCCACGCAGGCCAACGTGATCTTGGATAATGCGATCGGCGTGGAAATCCTGAGCGACTCCAACGGCGTGCATGGGAACTTCATTGGCAGCAACAGCGGGGGAAACTCCAGCCATGGCATCCTGATCAATGGAGTGAACAATAATGACATCGGTCCCACGCAGGGCGGGGTTGGCAACTTCATCGTCGGGAATGGCGGCGCGGGCGTGCGCATCCCCAGCGGCGTGAATAATCGGGTCATCGGAAACTCGATCTCGGGCAACTCCGGACTCGGGATCGATCTCGGCGCGGTCGGTGTTACGGCAAACGATGCGTTTGACGTCGATTCCGGCGCGAACGGCCTGCAGAACTTCCCGGTCATTACCTCGGCAATCACCGGGACGGCGGCGACGCGGGTCAATGTGTCGTTTGTCACCACGCCCTCTGCCACCGTCCGCATCGAGCTCTTTTCCAGCGCAGCCAAAGATCCTTCGGGCTTTGGGGAAGGCGAACGCTTCCTCGGCGCCTTTTTCGCGACCAGCGACGGCGTGGGGCAGGTCAATGCCACGGGAATCCTGGACGTCCCGGATACCGCGGGACGGTTCCTCACCGCGACCGCCACGGTCGGCGCGAACACGTCCGAGTTCTCGCAAGCGGTGACGCTGATCGACCCGCCCTCCAAGCTCTCGATCTCGCCCACGGGGCGCAGCGCGACTTATACGGATGCGGATGGCGACCTGGTGACGCTCACCGTGACGCGCGGCACGCTTTCCGCCGATCGGTTCACATTCCTCGGCACCGGTTTCCTGCCGGAGGGCTCGCAGCTTGCCTCGCTGGATATCTCCAACGGCATCTTCTCGGGTTCCGTGGTGAAGTTCACGGCGAAGCGCGGTGCCACTGGCGACGGTTTCGCGAACGTCGGGCAGATCAATGCCACCGGCGTGAGTCTCGCGTCCGTCGTGGTGCCCGGCGATCTCCAGCAGCTTTTCGCGGGCGCCGGCGGCACCAAGCCGGCGGTCGGGCTGCTCTCCGCCAACTCGATGGGATTCTTCACCGATTCGAAGCTATCCAGTTTCGTGGAAGGCAACGTGAATGCCGTGAAGATCCGAACGCACTTCGACGACGCCCAGTTCACCGTGCAGGGCAATCTCAAATCACTTTCTGTCGGTGGCTCCCTCGTCGGGGATATCAATGTGACCGGGCGCCTCGGCTCCGTGGTGATCCTGGGCGACCTGGAAGGCGTCGCGGGCAGCACCATTTTGCGCGCCGGGTATCTCGGCGCGGTGAAGATCGGCGGCGACGTGATTGGAGCGCGCATCATGGCCGCGGGCGTCAGCGCCCCGACCAGTGCAGGACAGGCGCTCGTGATCAAGAGTGTCACCGTGCTCGGCGATGTCGTGGAAAGCCGCATCCTCGCCGGCTACACCATTTTCAGCGGCACAAATGCGCAGGTGCAGATCGGAACCCTCGCCGTCAAAGGAAATTGGATT
>CBHXZU010000770.1:0-3209 GCA_966125105.1 uncultured Prosthecobacter sp. | reverse complement strand
GTTGTTCATTGCGGAGGGAAAGATGCTCTTCCCGCTCAATTTGACGTCGGGCGAAGGAAACTTCTTTCTCAAACCGAACGCTGTATTCTTCATCACGAGCCAAGGCGCAGGGATCATGAGCTCCGAAGCGTATGCAGCGCAAAAACCTGCGGCCATGCTCGCCACACAATCTGGGCCGGCGTTGGTTTTGAATGGGCGGCTGCACCCGGCCTTTCGCGCCGGCTCTGCCAATCGATTACACCGCAATGGCGTCGGCGTTGCGTCGCCGCAGAAGGTCGTTTTCGCCGTCACCGATGATCCGATGAACTTCGACGAGTTCGCCCGCTACTTCCGCGACAAGCTCGGCTGCGCAAATGCGCTCTTCTTCGACGGAACGGTGAGCAGCTTGCACGACTCGGCATTGAAACGCAGCGACGAGAAGATTGATCTGGGGCCGATCATCGGGATTACGGAGCCTCTCCAACCGTGAATCAATCCGTCTCCCGCCGCGCCTTTCTCGCCAGCCTCGCCGCCCTGGCAGCCTCCGCACACTCCGCCGAACCGTTTCGCCTGCGCTACCTCGTCGCTTCGTGCCTCTACGGAACGATGAAGCTCGATACGATCCTGCCCGAGCTCGCCAAGCAAGGGGCGCAGCATCTCGATCTCTGGCCGAAGAAGCACGGCGACCAGCGTGAGCAGGCAGCCGAGATGGGCGATGATGCGTTCGCGACGCTGCTCGAACGTCACAAAGTGAAGCTCGCGTGTGTCACTCGCTACGACCTCGGCCCCTTTGCACTCGCCGATGAACTGCGCTGGGCCAAAAAGTTCGGAGCGCAGACGATCGTCACCGGGGCAAAAGGGCCGAAGGGCCTCACCGGTCCCGAACTAAAAGCCGCCGTGCGGAAGTTCGCTGAGCAAATGAAACCGCATTGCGCGATGGCTGCCGAACTCGGCATGCGCATCGCCATCGAGAATCACGGCAACGGCTTGATGGAAACCGTCGAGAGCGTCCGTTGGCTCGTCGAGTTCGCTCCCGCCGCCGGCATGGGAATCGCGCTTGCGCCGT
Organism: uncultured Prosthecobacter sp.; assembly: GCA_966125105.1. Taxonomy (GTDB): domain Bacteria; phylum Verrucomicrobiota; class Verrucomicrobiia; order Chthoniobacterales; family Chthoniobacteraceae; genus SXWH01. The sequence continues at coordinate 2,164 of CBHXZU010000770.1, read as the reverse complement.
ACCACCTTCCGCAGGATGAATCCGTCCTCGCGCAACTCATTCGCGATTGCGGCAAACACCTCTCGATCTTCTACGCCTGGCAGCACGGCAAAGGATCCATGGAGGCACAACCGAAAGCCGACGAACTCCTGCAGCTGCCCGGTCGAGGTCCGCTCGACTTCACCCCTCTCCTGGGCGCTCTGCGCGAGATCGCCTTTGACGGTTGGACGAGCATCTTCATGCACCCGTTCCCGCGAGGCATTCCCATCGTGGAAGGCGATGCCGCCGCCGTGACAGCCGAGGTCAATCGCGCCCGCGCCTATCTCGAAGCGAAGCTGAACGGCTAGCCGGGCTGCAGTTCAGAATTGCCCGCCGACACCGGCGGAGGTGCATTGGCGATGCACCCGCCACGAACCATGAGAACTCTCTCGCTGCTCGTCTCTGCACTCCTCCTTTTGCCCGGCTCAATGTTCGCCGCTGAAAGCTTCGACAGCATCCGCCGCGAACTCGACGCGCTGAAGCAAAGAGTCACCTCCCTCGAAGAAGAGAATGCACGCCTCAAGAAGGAGATCAATGTCGAGCGTCTCGTGGTGCGGCGTGAGCTGATTGTCTCGGACACGGGATCGATCTGGGAGAAAGGCTTCGAAGAGCAACAGATTCCGCGGGGCATCTACGCGCGCTCGCTCTGGGATGGCCCAGGCGGGCTTTGGGTCCGAAGCCGCCTGATCAAAGGGGAAATCGATGATCCGTTTGATGATCGCTTTCACGCGCTGGAGCGCGACGGCAGCCTGCGCCGCGCGCCCGGGCACATCTCGTGGAACGTATGGCTCGACGGCGCGTGGCGACAGATGGCGATCGTTCAAGGAGAGGGGCTCGAATACTCTGAACTGCCGCGGGAAGAATGGAATGGCGGGTCCCATCCCGGACGAATTCGCCTGCAATCATTTCGCCCGCTCCACGGCGAACCCCTCACGGATGCACTCATCGGGCAAGGGATGATGTCCCTCGGGGGAGGCGGCTACGGCGGTGGCGGATTACCTTCCCCCACCGATGTGCTCCAACTCTGGGGAGGTGAGATCCGACAGACTCCGACTGGGACACCAGCGGCGCCGCGAGTTCAGAGCGACGACGGATCGGGCGAACACACTTACGCCCTTATTGCCGTAAGTTCCCAGGGAAAGCGGTCCACCGCTTCACCGACAGTCAAAGCAGCGGGACGAGCGGAGCTCCGTTGGGACAGTGTGGCTGGCGCCGACGCCTATGTGATTCTCCGCGACGGCAAGGAACTCACTGGCCCGCTCCGAATGGAGGGTTCCGAAAAGCAATGGGTGGATCGCTAAATCGAGAGCGCAACTTCGCCGACCGATACCGATAGCTCACCGCAATTGCTTCGGTGCTTTGCTCCCCGCAAAGACCTGCGCGCGCTCACCAGCGCCCAGCTCTCGCCATTGGCCGGCGTGGAGACCGCCCATTTCCAACTCGCCAATGCGAACTCGGATGAGCCGCAATGTCGGATGCCCAATGGCGGCGGTCATCCGGCGCACCTGGTGATTCTTTCCTTCGATCAAAGAGAGCGCCATCCAACAGTCCGGCACATTCTTGCGGAACCGGATGGGCGGATCGCGCGGTGGCATCATTGGCTGCGGATCGAGAATCCAGGCGCGGCACGGCAGCGTCTTGTGTCCGCCGATCACCACTCCTCGTTGAAGTCGATCGAGTTCGCTGCGCTCCGGGATGCGCTCCACCTGCGCCCAGTAGGTGCGGGCATGCGCATGCTTTGGGTCGAGCAGCTGTTTATTGAGATACGGCTCATCACTGAGCAGCAGCAGCCCTTCTGACTCCGCATCGAGCCGACCAAGCGCATACACGTCTTTCGGAAAACCGAAGTCCGCGAGGGTGCGGTGCGGCGAGCCATCGGGGGTAAATTGACTGACCACACCGAACGGCTTGTTAAATGCCAGCAGCATCGCGTCCCTGGAGATCTAGGCGCGAGCCGCGTCGAGCAGCTTCATGAACGCCCCGAAGTAATGGCCGTTGTCGTGAAAAGTGCGGCCGCTCACGAGATTGCCGTCCACTACACACGGCTCGTTCACGTAGATGCCGCCGCACACTTCGAGGTCAAATTTGCACTTCCCCACCGTAGCCATGCGCCGCCCTTTCACGCAGCCCGCGCGCGCCGGGATTT
>CBHXZU010000769.1:0-3213 GCA_966125105.1 uncultured Prosthecobacter sp. | reverse complement strand
AGTGGGCGCGGCACGCGCCGGGCTTGAAGTCGCTCGACGATGCCCTGCGAATTCGGCGCCAGATCCTCTGCGCGTTTGAGCGAGCGGAAACGGAGCAGAATCCCGAAGTGGTAAACCGTCTCATGACCACCGTGGTGGTCGGCGGTGGTCCGACGGGCGTGGAAATGGCCGGCGCAGTCGCGGAGTTGGCGCGCACCGTTTTGAGGAAGGACTTCGATCACATCGATCCGGCGCGCGCGCGGGTGATTTTGATCGAAGGCGGTTCATGCGTGCTCGGGACCTTTCCGCCCGAGCTCTCGGAGAAAGCGCAGCAGCAATTGCAGGATCTCGGAGTGGAGGTGCGCACGCACACTCGCGTGCAGGACATCCGCGAGGGTGAAGTGGTCTTGCCGAACGAAACGATCAAGGCCGGCAACATCATCTGGGCAGCGGGTGTATCGGCGAATCCGCTCACGAAATTGCTCGGCGCGGAAATGGACCGCGGCGGACGCGTCAAAGTTTCGCCGGACCTGAGCCTGCCGGGGCATGCCGACGTGTTTGCGATCGGAGACATGGTGTCGCTCACGGATGCAAACGGTGTGCTCGTGCCAGGCGTCTCGCCCGCTGCGATGCAGATGGGAAAGCAGGTGGCCGACACGATCGCGGCTGAACTCAAAGCGAAGCTCGCGCTCCACACCAATACGCCGCCGCCGCGAAAGCCCTTCGTCTATTTCGATAAGGGAACCATGGCGACCATCGGCCGGTCGAAGGCGATCGCGGCGATCGGGAAGTGGCGTTTTAGCGGGTTCTTCGCGTGGCTCACCTGGCTCTTCGTGCACCTGATGTTCCTCGTGGGTTTCCGGAATAAGTTCACCGTGTTCTTCCAGTGGGCCTACTCGTATTTCACCTACAAGCGCGGGGCGCGGATCATTACTGGTGTCGAAGGCGAGCGTTCCGAGGATTGAGCCTGCGTTCCAACGCGTGCTGCGATCAGCGCATCACGGAGTCGCCTCCTGATTTCAGGTAATTGCTCGCGCGGCGCACCCGTCGCTACGGTAACGGAATGCGACGCGCGCTTTTCGTATCCATGGCCCTCCTTGCCACGCTTCACGCGGGCGCTGCCGAGAAGCCGCTGATGCGCGACTTCATGGGGCTCAATGTGCACACGGTGAACTTCAAGCCCGACCTGTATGCGCCCGTCACGAAGGTCCTGCGCAATTACCATCCTTTCAGCTGGGATGCGGGGAAGGACACGTCCGTGCTGCCCGAGTTCCCCTTCGCGAAGAACCGCGTGGACTGGGGCGGCATGTACGCGGCGTGGAAGAAGGCCGGCAACCGGACGCACGCGAGCATCATGATCGACGACACGAAGGCCGATTCCTGGAAGAACATCGAATCCGATGCGGAGAATTACGGTCGCGCGTTTGCGTCGTTCTTTGGCCCGTCTTCCAAGGCGCTGCTCGAGGCTGCTGAAATCGGCAACGAGCCGGGCAAATACGACGACGCCACCTACCGGCGCGTCTTTGAATCCATGGCCAAAGGCCTGAGGGCCGGGGATCCAAAGCTGCAAATCGCCACCTGCGCAACGACACTCGGGAAAAGCCACGCATACGCGAAGAGCGTCACCTGCTTCAGCGGCCTCGATGCCTTGTGGGATATCCTCAACATCCACGTTTACGCCGAGGTCGAGCCGTGGCCGACCTGGCGACGCAGCTACCCGGAGGATCCCGCGACGAAGTTTGTGAAAACGGTCACCGACGCGCTGGCCTGGCGCGACAGGAACGCCGCTGGCAAGCCACTGTGGGTGACCGAATTTGGTTACGACGCGAGCACGAAGCAGCCGCCGAAGACCGGCGACTTTGCCAAGTGGCAGGGCAACTCGGAGGAGCAACAGGCCGAGTGGATTATTCGATCTTACTTGCTACTCGCCCGACACGGCGTCGATCGCGCGCACCTCTTTTTCTTCAATGACGACGATAAGGCGCAAGTGCACGGCAGCAGCGGTCTCACGCGTAACCTCGAGCCCAAGCCCGCCTTCCATGCCGTCGCCTGGCTGCTGAAGTCCTTGGGCGACTATCGTTTTTCCCGCGTGGAGCGCGAAGATGCCGGCGACTGCTATGCCTACGAGTTCGTGCACGGGCAGGATCCGAAGCGCCGGGTATGGGCCGTGTGGAAACCTTCGGGCGAATCACGCGTGACGCGCCTCCTGCATGATCCGTTGAAAGTAGGCAAAGCGGAGCGGATGCCGCTCTCGTCCGACGCGCCGGAAACCGTGAAAGCACGGGAGGAAATCGAAGGGTTCTTTTCCATCGAGGCTTCAGAAAAGCCGGTGCTCGTGTGGTTAACGGCGCCGTAAATCGAAAGACGCGGTAACTTCAATCAGGGGGTTGCCTGCCGTCGGAATGACACCTAACCTCAACGTTATTGTTCATGGGGAGAAGGAGCATACGCGCATACTGTCCGAGATGCCGGCATCAACAGCCGTTCGTCCGCTCGCGTTTTGATTGGAAGCTCCACGGCGTAATGACGCTCCTGACGTTCGGCATTTGGGTGATCGTGGCCCTTTCTTCCGGCGCGAAACGAATGCTCTGGCCTTGGGCGTGCGAGCATTGCGGTTGGCACGAGCCGGATTTCCGGAGCCCGGAAGAGCGGCAGGCGGGGCAGGCAAAACCGCGCGCGCGGGCCGGTCAATCGGCGAAGCTGCGGGATGAGCTTTCCAGCGCGGCACAGCAGTCTTCCGGCGAGCCGCCCACGGCGGTCTAAACAAACGCGAAGCGTACGCTTCGCATGTGTTTTTAAGCGCCGCCCGCAATGCGCAGGATCGCCAGGGTATTCACCACGGCTTTTGGCACGAAGCCACTGAGCTCGACGTATTCCGGCAGCTTCGTTCCATCGGCCGAGCGCTCGGCGCAATGGGCGTGATCACCCCAAGGACCGAGGCCGTCCAGCGTGGGCACGGCATCCCAGATCAAGTTGCCATCACTCAGCCCGCCGCGTTCTTCCACGCCAGTGCGGTAGCCGACTTGCGCGCCAACTTCCTCCCAGATCTTCGCCAGCGCGTCGGTGTCGGCGTTTCGTGGCCATGGACGGCTCTCGCCCTGGATATCGACATCGATCTGCGCGGGCAAGCGATCGGTTGCGCTCACCTCGTCTACATGTCCCGCAAGCTTCAACATAGCGGTTTTCGCGTCGGCGTAGACTTCCGGGGCAAATGCGCGGAACTCTCCTTCGGCA
>CBHXZU010000768.1:0-3219 GCA_966125105.1 uncultured Prosthecobacter sp. | reverse complement strand
AGGAGTTGATCGACACGTATTTCGCGAAAAACTGTTCGAGCACGGAACCGAGAATGAAGATGCCGGAACCTTCGAAAGCATGCTCGTCGAAGTCGACCGTGACCCGCAGGCCGCGACCGAACGTCAACGGCCCGGGCGCTTCCACACGCCGCGTGATTGGTTCGCAGAATGCGGCGATGATCCCGTCGACCTGCTTCTGGCTGCGCAGGTCGTTCGAATCGCAATAGAGCTTCAGCATTTCGCGCAAGCCGGCCGGACCCGTTTCGTCGCTGGCGTTCAGTAGCGAGAGGTAGTTTAGCGACATGTGGCTGATCACCCGCCATGCGATCTCACCATCAGGATGTGCCGGCTTGGGCACTGTCGGCCCAACTACGCAGCGAATCGACGAAATCGGCGCAAAAAGATTGAGGCGGAAGTCAGTTCTTCCCTGCCGCGTCACCAACTGGATCGGCAAATGGCGATTCGTGCACAGCGCCTTCACGTCCAGTTGCGCCAGGTCACCATTGTATGGCGCGGCATGCCCGTCCACGAGGGCGATATACATCTCGCTGCCGCTATAGGACGACGTTGCGCCGAATTGTTTTTCACGAGCGGACAACACGCGCGGCATGCGATTACAGCTGTAGTAAGCCGCAGATTCCAGATCGGTATCCCGCGCGAGATAGAACGGTTGGAACATCTGGCGAGCCTCGGCCGAAGCGCCCTGCCCTATCACCTGCTCTACTTGATAGATCTCGTAATCGAGCTGGCGCGTTTTGTCGGCAATCGCGTGGTATTCCGAGAACTTGTCACCCAGGGAAATGGGATCGAGCTGTTTCGGAAAAAGGTTCACGATCGGGGTGCAGAACAGCTCGAACGTTTGATTATCGACTACGCTCTCCAAGCGCGGCTCGGCTTCATTAAGCAGGATGATGAAGTCGACGGTCTGACAGTCGCATTTCTGCAGCGCTTCTCGAAGTTCCGTGAACTCGAAAAACAGGAATCGCTCCGGCATCGCGAAGTATTCGTGAACCAGCCGATATCCTTCGAAGCCACGCGGCGCGAACGGCAACAACGCCTCACTTTGGCGCAGGCCAACACGGCGAAGCGTCGTGGGCGGCATCACGTGGCACACGTTGCCCTGAGACTTCGCCGTTTTGATGATCACCTGCGATCCCCGGGCAAAAATCTGCTCCATGATCGACGCGGGCACCTCATTGAGACCGCGGACGAAAAATGGGAGCTGATTCAAATGCAGCGCCTTTAGCTTCAACTCTCCCTGCAACTGCAACCGGATGCGAATGGCCGCCTTTGCGCCATACGTGTTCGTCAGCCCCAACTCCGACATGTTCCGCGTCAGGTATTTTCCTTCGGCCACTTTCAGCGGCCAAACGCGAACGTCATGCGCCGTGCGGAACTCGCACACGGTATCACTCGCGCTGCTCGTCCCTTGCAGGGCGCTGCCGCGAGGTATTAAAAAACCTTCCGGCGTGCCCGCCGAATTCAGGTCCGCCTCCATGTGCACGACCGCCATGGAGGGTGTCGGGCAGAGGTAATGCGGATAAACCGTTTCGAGAAGAGATCTCGTGAAACGAGGAAACTCGGCCTCGAGCTTCAACTGAACGCGCGCGCCGAGATAGGCGACACCCTCGAGCAGGCGCTCGACGAACGGGTCCGGGCACTCCTCCTTGGCCTCTTTATCTAACGAAAGTCGGCCGGCGATTTTTGGAAAATCGCGCGCAAACTCCGCGGCCACCTCGCGAAGGTGGTGCAGTTCGTTATTATAAAGTCCAAGAAAGTTTCGATTCATTCCGGTGAAAGTCGGCGGATGCTCGCGCGCAGGGCTTCACGCCTTCCCGCGCGGAGCAGAATGCTTCAAATGGTCACGGCCCCTGTTTCCATGTCGAGGGCTGTCTTGATGTAAAGCTTCTCCGGAAATGGACGCGCCCACAATTCACCCCGGATCTCGAAATACAGCGTGCTCGGCGCGTCGCCGACATTCCCCTTCACCGCCTGCACCGAAAGCGATTCGCTGACGATGCGCGGCTCGAAATCCCTGATCGCCCGAGCCACTGCTGCTTCGACCTCCTGGATATCCATTCCGGCAAAGCCCGAGCCCGAGAGGCTTGGAATCCCAAAGTTGAATACCGACGACTTCACATCCGGAAACTCGTCGAGTCCTTCCGACGCCAGATGGCAGTTCGCGTTCAGTAGAAAACGCAGATCCCGCAAAACGGCCCGCTGGTATTCCGAAAGCGAAATGACCCGGGCATGCCGGCCCTCTTCCTTCTTCTGCACCTCTTCGTCGATGAGCCGGTCGAAAAGGCAGGGCTGGAGTTTTTCGTAAGGTGTAGGTTGGCCGGCAGGCATGTGTGCGAGTTCCGGGTCGAACCTGCTACGTTGCTTGGCTTGCCGCGGTCTCCGAAGCTGGTTCCTGCACCGGCTGGTCGAACTTAATGACCAAAGTTTCGAGGAGCGGGTATTCTCCGGCATCCGTTGCGAATAGCCGCTGTCCTTTGCCAAGGAAGAAGCCTTCGCCAGCGTCTTCCCAATCGCTCCGTCGAGCGAGACGGAGCGCGCTATCCGCGGACTTTTCGCTGCCAGCATAACGAACCGGAATTAGTCCGGCGGCCTCGCCACCATTCGACCACGTGAACGATGCCGAGATCCAGACGAGATCACGCAAGTCGGAAGGCCGCGTGATGTCGATCCGAGCAATGCGATTCAAAGGAATCCAATAGTACTTCCCGTCCACGATTGCCTCGAGCACCGGCCCGAGTCGCGAATCGGCGTCGGCAAGCCATTCAAACTTGTGCTCATTGATCGCGCCAGGCACAGCAGGCGCCGCCTCCAAAGCTTGATCCATGAGGTTGCGCGCTTCTTTAGCATTCCCCGACGCAAGCAGATGGTTCGCATGAATGAGCCATCCCATCCACTCCTGCGGTTCGCCGAAAATTAGCGGGCTGCGTTTCCCGGCGAAGACTTCCTCACGCAGCGCTTCGCACTGGATAACGGGGCGGAAGATCTGCGCGAGTAACATCGTGTCAGCGCTGATGTCGGCCAACAGACTCAGTTGCGTGAGCGCCTTGTCCCAGTTGCCATTCACGCATTGCAATTGGAACAAGAAGACACGCAGCTTCGAATCAGCAGGATTCTTCTTAATTGCCTCCTGGAGGGAGCGAAACGCGCCGTCCAAGTCGCCACTCCGGATGAATTCTTCAGCGGTCATCGGAGCGGAAG
>CBHXZU010000767.1:0-3222 GCA_966125105.1 uncultured Prosthecobacter sp. | reverse complement strand
ATTTTCGCGCCGCCCCTGAGGTGATGATGCCCTTCTCCAACTCGCTGTTTGCGCCGATTTTGGAAGGGGACCGGAAACTTTTCGGGCGTGTCGAAAGCAGTCTCGAGAATGGCGTGATTCGGCTGACGCCCGAAGGTCAGACGGATGAGGTATTCGAGGTGGAACTCGCGTCGCAGCCGTTCGTTGCGAAATTGAATTTCGAAGTTCTGAATGCGGACTTCTCGGCGCCGCCGCGAGTTTCGATTAACGATGCGGCCCCTGTTGCGGCGCAAGTCGTTTGGCCGGATCTGGCCGATCCCGGCTACCGGGGCGAGGCCCGTGGCGCAGAGCCGAATCTGCGCTTTCAGTACACCGGCTGGCTGCCCGCTCAGGTCGCCATTCCCGCGACGGGACTACGTCCGGGATTGAACAAAATCGTGATCGGCTTGTCCGAAAACAGCGGCCCTTTTGCGATTCGCAACGTGGAGTTGCAGCTGAAGCAGAACTGGAAACATTTCGATTATATCTTAACGCCCGCCACCCGATGAAAAGACTACAACGCCAGCGCAACGCCGGCTTCACGCTCCTCGAAATCATGCTCGTGGTCATGATCATCGCGCTCCTCGCTGGCGCAGCGATTTACATGATGCGCGGAAACGTCGACCAGGCCCGTATCGTGCGCGCCGAGACGGACATTCAGAACCTGATGACGCAGCTGCAGATGTATGACGTGCTCAACGGCGGGTACCCGACGACGCAGCAAGGCATTCGCGCCTTGGTGGAGCGTCCGACCGGCGAGCCGCAGCCGCGCAAGTGGCGTCAGCTGATGCCGGACGTGCCGCTTGATCCTTGGAACAATCCTTACCAGATCCGGAACCCTGCAACGATGAGCAAGGCGCGGATCGACCTGTTTTCGCCTGGCCCGGATGGTCAGCCGAATACGGCGGACGACATTGGGAACTGGTAGTTCTGGGGACGAGTTCTCAGATTCTTTTCAGCGGCGTGGGGTGCTCTGCATTCCACGCCGTTTTCTTTCTTGGCGGGTGAGAAGGGTAGAGCGGTGTGCGCTGGATGCTGCGCCGCGAGCGCGCTCGCAGACTGGCAGTCTGCGCCACGGGGTCGGCGTGCTTTCGAGATTCTTCCGCAGGGGTGCCATCTCTCGACGCGGATGGCGAAGGCTACCCTACGAGGTTTGCAGTTTCGCCGGTGGGTCTTGGATGCGGTGTGAAACCCCGCGCGTTTTTGGGGGCTAGCGCGTGAGCGTAGGCTCGAGCCAGACGCCCCAGTCGCTGCGCGTGCCGTCGCCGCCGTCGGTGACGACTAGCTCTAGCACCTTGGCGTCTTTGACGGGGACGTCGTAGGTGGCGGTGTCGCCTTCTTTCATCATGCGGCTGTGCCAAATTTCGCGGCCGTCAGCGACGATGCTGAAGACGACGGTGCCGCCGTGTCCGTCGGCGACGCCGGCTTTGCCGGCCAGACGTCCCCATTTGCCGCCGAGATCCCATACGTGGCGCGCGGGAGCGTGCGCATACAGGCCGGTGGAATAGAGGCGGCTGCCGACCATCAGGAGCGCGTCATCGCCGGGGAGGCGGTTGGCGACGGGGCGTCCGTAGCCGACGCTCGCTTCTTTGGTGGCGGCGGTGGAGAGCGAAAGTTTATCGCCGGTGACCTCGGCGGGGGTGGCGGGCTTGGTTGCGTCGAGCGTGGCGGCCAGTTGGCGGGCGATCTCGAGCATGCGCGGCTCGGGCTTGGTGCCTTCGAACTTCTGCAGTTCAGCTTTTGCGGCTTCCGCTTTCGTGCCGTTGATGGCGGCGATCAATCCGGCGAGTTGTTCGCGGGCGACGGATGGACCCAGGTCCACAGTTCCATCGGCTTCCACGAAGTATGGGAAGGTCGGATCGTTCACTGGGCTCGCGTCGGAGACCTTTGCGCCATTCACCTGGAAAGCAACGATGCGCAGCTCGCCTGCTTTGCCCGCGGTGAGCGCGTTGCACTCGAAGGTAAAGCGACCATCGGCGTCGGGCACGGCGGTGTAAGTGGTCGCGTCGTAATTGCTGCCGCCGGCCGGATCGGTGTAGCCGACAATTCCATAGACGGGCGGGTTGGCGGTCACGCGTCCGGTGACGGTGAAGCTCTTGCCGTTCGGCGTGAGCTTCACGTCGTGCAACTCCGCACTCGGCTTGCCGCGGAAGCCTTTCACGGAGCCGCTGAACATCGGGTGCGAGGCGAGGCGCATCGCTTCGCCCATGGTGAGAAAGGTTCCCTTCCCTTCGCCGCGCAAGTTTTCGCCGTAGGTGCGGTTGCCGCTGCCCATCAGCGCGGTGCCGAAGGCGTCCTTTTGATCGGGGCGCTCGCGGTTGTGAGGGATGCTGAGCGCGTGGCCGAGCTCATGCGCGACGCCGCCGATGAAGATGGAGTTGTAGCGGCCGACGGAGATGTTGCCGTATTGACCGTCCTTCAGCTTCGGCTCGTTCTTGTCGAGGAGCGCGAGGTCGAGCAGCGGAGAATCCACCTGCCACGCGGTGCCGGACCAACTCGAGCCTGCCGCGTAGTACGGGCTGTTCTGCGACATCTTCCGCTCCTTCTCGTCCCAGTTCGACATGTTGCAGAAGAGGACGATCGTTTCCTTGTCAGCATCGATCCCCGCCTTCGCGAGTTCGGGCAGGCATTCCTTGCGGATCTTGCTGCCGCTTTGCACCTCGTAGTTCGCGTAAGGCTCCTTGCCGTGAACGAGGTGGATCTTGCACAGGCCGTCAGCTTCGCGAACGAGCTTGATCGCGCGCGGGCCGAATCCGTTCCGCTCCATCTCGCGGGCGTAAAACTTCTGCACGTCGTCGAAGATCGCCGAGAGCCGCTCGCGGTAACGCGGCGCGGGTTCGCGATCGGAGGGCGTCCAGTAAACCAGGTGCACAAAGCGATCGCCCTTCTCCGGGTCCTTCTTCTCCCATGCTTCGAGGATGGCGCGCGCGGCGGGTCCTTGCGTGGCGACTTCCTCCTGCGGAGTGACGGCGTGCAGGAACGGCGCAAGCGCGAGCGCGACGGCGGTAATGGCGAGACGGTTCATGTAACGGAAAGACGGGAGGAAGGGACGCCAATATCACACACTTTCCTCCGGTAAAGTGGAATTGCGGATTGCTGCGCCTCGCGCGTCCTTCTGAGCGCGCGGGGCCGCGGTGGCGACCGCTTCTCAGCGCTTCATGCTCTCTGCCAGCACCTTCTCACGAAGGTGGCTACGATCGCTTT
>CBHXZU010000766.1:0-3231 GCA_966125105.1 uncultured Prosthecobacter sp. | reverse complement strand
ACAGCCAGAAAGCGGACGTGTCCCCTGCCAGCCACCAGAAGAAAACTCCGAGGATAAAAGACGGCACGAGAAAATGGCGTCCTTCGTAAAGCGTTTGAAACCGCATGGAATGGGCATCCTCGCCGGGAGCGCGAAAGCGTCAAGCGCGAGCGCAATAGGACCGCCATTGCCATGCAGCGGCGCGTGCCTAAAGTGCGCGTCATGACGATCGAACCCACAATGAAGATGGGAGAACTGGTGAAGGCTTTTCCCGGCGCTCAGCGCGCGTTATTCCGCGCCTACCACATCGGCGGATGCGCGAGTTGCGGGTTCCAACCCGACGAGACGCTCGAGGAAGTGTGCAAAAGGAATGACAATCTTTCGCCCGCCGACGTCATCGCGACGCTGAATACCGCGCGTGAGGCCGATGAGAAAATGCAGGTCGCGCCGAAAGAAGCAGCCGAACTCGTGAAGGCAGGCAAAGCGCGCCTTCTCGACGTCCGCTCGAAGGAGGAATGGGACGCCGTGCACATTCCGGAAAGCACGTTTTTCACCCAGGAGCTCATGCACGAAGTCGGCGGATGGCCTCGTGAACAGCTGATCATTTTCGTCTGTCACCACGGTGTCCGCAGCCTCGATGCGGCGGCTTACTTCGCCGGGCACGGGTTGGAAAATGCGCGCACGCTGCGCGGCGGGATCGATGCATGGAGTTGTGACGTGGATCCATCGCTTCCCCGATACGAACTCGCTTAAACGGTTGCGCGAACTCGCCTGAGACACGCCACTTGCGCGTCACTTCGAAAACACTGATCTTTTACCCATGCCTGACGACCTGCAGCTGAGAATCAACGAAACCATCAGCCAGCCGAAGAATCTGGGGGCGATGGAAAATGCGGATGCGATTGGAACGGTGGGCAGCGCCGATTGCGGCGACATGCTGCGGATGTGGATCAAATTCCGCGACGACGATGGGAAGAAGGTGATCGATCGCGCGACGTTTCAGACGTTTGGTTGCGAGACCGCGATTGCGGTCGCGAGCCTGGCGACGGAACTGATCAAGGGGAAGACGCCCGAGGAAGCGCTGGCGATGGATGGCGCCGCATTGAGCGCGCCGCTCGGGGCGCTGCCCCCGATGAAGATTCACTGCGCGCAACTCGTGGAAGGGGCGCTTCGCCAGGCGCTGAGCACCTCTCCTGCCCCGGTTTCAGCTCCGGCCGCGGCCGCGCTGCCAAAGGTGGCACCAACGTTGGTGGATAGTTTTGCGGGCGCGCCGTCGGAAAAGAAGGTGACGGTGGTTTTGAAGCCCACACCGCCGGTGTAGTTGTGCCGCCCCGTCCGGGGCTCTCCGCCGTGGTGCGGTTCCTGCGGCTTCCGCCGCCGGCAAATTCCTGTCGGCCCTTCGGGCGTGCGCTCGAATACGATATCCACAGTTAGAATGCCCGAAAAGCCAGTCATCCTGACGAGGCACGAGGAAGGACCCCGAGCCATTCACGGCAACCTCATCGCCGGCGAGACAATTGTGGTGTATGGCTCGGGGTCCTTCAGTCGCTTAGGCTCCCTCAGGATGACCGGCTTTTCGGGCATCGACTGAAATACCGGCTTTCGATTTGCACGAAGCGCTTAACGGCTCCTCGCATCCCGCCATCACAGTCCGCGCCTGCGATGCACCGCCGCCACCCAGACGCTGCATTTCAACATCGGACTTCCCATGGCGGATCGAAAAGCGAATCCGCGCTCTAGCGACACCTCAACTATTACCCCCGCCGTCCTTCACATCGCGGACAAACTCCGCGGCCGCGCGGCGGATTTCGTCGGCAACGTTTGCCCGTTGCGTCGCAAACTTCGGTTTGAACCACGGATAGAGGCCCACGACGTCGTGGATGACCAGCACCTGACCGTCGCAATCATTGCCGGCGCCGATGCCGATGGTCGGGACGCGGACGGCTTCCGTGATCTGCTTCGCGACAGCGGGGACGATCAGCTCGAGCAAGAGGCCGAACGCACCTGCGGCTTCCACTTCGCGGGCGTCGCGCAAAAGAGCATCGGCCTGGTCGGGAGTTTTTCCTTTCATGCGGTAGCCGCCCTCGATGCGCACGCGCTGCGGCTGCATGCCGATGTGCGCCATCACGGGAATGCCCGCTTCGCGCAAAGCGACCACGTGCTCCCGATGATCCAATCCGCCCTCGAGCTTCACGGCGTGCGCGCCTGCATCGATCAACCGTTTCGCGTTCGCGAGCGCGGATTCCGGCGTGTCGGCACTGCCGTAGCAAAGGTCGGCGAGAATGAGCGCGCGTCCACCGCCATCTCGCGAGCCGCGAGCCACCGCGCGGGTGTGGTGCAGCATCTCGTCCATCGTCACGAGCGTGGTATCGGGATAACCGAGAACGACCATTCCCAGCGAATCGCCCACGAGTAGCGCATCCACCCCGCTCTCTTCCAGCAGTCGCGCTTGCGAGTAATCGTAGGCCGTCAGCATTGCCAACCGCTTGCCGTCGCGTTTAGGCGCCTGGAATTGGGCGATGCGGTCGTTCATCATGCGGACATCTACCACTGCGTGGTGAAAAGCTCCACTGCTGCGGGATCAGACAACGCGGAAAGGAGTTCGGCAATCGTTTGGTGTTGTCCCGGCAGCACCAAGTCCGGCCGAATGTCATTGAGCGGCGCGAGCACGAATCGGCGCAGATGCATGCGCGGATGAGGGATCACGATTTCATCGTTCATCAGCGTGAGGTTGCCGACGTAAAGAATATCGAGATCCAGCGGACGCGGAGCATTTCGCGGGCGTTTGGAAGGCCGGCCATGTTCCGCTTCGATCTCCTGCAGATGATCCAGGAGCGTCATGGGATGCCCGGCATACTGCACTTCAATGACCGCGTTCAGGAATGCGCCGGCGTCATCCCCAGTTCCTACCGGCTCCGTCTCGTAGATGCGCGAGGACAAGACGGGTCCGTCCACACCCGCGAGCTTCATCACCGCGTCACGCCCGGTGCGCAGGTTCTGAAGACGGTCACCGAGATTGGAGCCAAGAGCGATACCCGCTCGCATCGAAGTCGATTGGAATGAAGGCGACCGCCCCGGCTACTTGAGCCCGAGCACGTCGCGCATGTCGTAAAGGCCAGCCGGTTTCGCGCTGACCCACACGCAGGCGCGCAAGGCGCCTCGCGCAAAAATATCGCGGCTGCTCGCCTTGTGCGTCAGCTCCACGCGTTCGCCGAGCGCGGCAAAGATCACAGTGTGATCGCCCACCACGTC
>CBHXZU010000765.1:0-3247 GCA_966125105.1 uncultured Prosthecobacter sp. | reverse complement strand
AGCTCGGCGGAGCCATGGCGGTCGAAACGAACGCAGCGGTGCTGGGGAAGGGGACGATCGCCGAGCAGCAAGAAGCCCTCGAAACGATTGCGAAGATCGCCGTCCCCGAGGCCGATCGGGTGATTGCGCAACAACTCGACCTGCTGCTTTCCGGAAAGCTGCCCGCGGGTTTGCACCTCGACGTGCTCGAAGCTGGCGCGGCTCGCAGCAGCGAAGAGGTGAAGGCGAAGGTCGCGGCTTATGAAAAGACGCGCAATGCCGCCGATCCGCTCTCCCGCTGGCAGGAATGTCTCGAAGGCGGAGACTCCAAACTGGGCCGAGTGATCTTCGCGGAGAAAGCCGAAGCCGGCTGCCAGCGGTGTCATGCAGTGAAAAAGCAGGGCGGTGACGTGGGACCGGACCTCGCCGGGATCGCCGGTAAACATGACCGGCTCTACTTGCTCCGTGCCGTCGTGGAACCCAATGCCGACATCGCGCCAGGTTTCGATAATGTGCTCGTCACCCTTGCGAATGGTGATGTGGTCGCGGGTATGGTGAACAAAGAAGACGCTGATACGCTGACTCTGAAAAGCCCGGCCGATGGCAAACTGCAAAGCGTGAAAAAGGCTGATATCAAGGATCGCCAGAAGCTCCCGAGTGCCATGCCGCCGGCCCTTGGTGACGTTTTAGGTAAACGCGCGCTCCGGGACGTCGTGGCGTATTTGGCCGGACTCAAGAGTCCCTAGAAAAAGCGCCATCGCGTCATCTCCTGGAATCGCAGCGCTCTTCTTTTCCAGGTGCTTTGTGGCTGGTTCGGGGCGTTTTTCCACCTGCCTGGCATCGAGCGTCGGGTAACCTGGCATCGTGCTCCCGCTCACCTGGCATCGTGTTCCGACCAACCTGGCATCGACTGCCGAGCAATCTGAACATCTCGCCGCGAGGGTGGAAACGCGCGCCGCGAGACCTGGCATCGTTGTCCGCGACCCTGGCATCGCGCGCCGCGAGGGTGGAATTGATTTCCGCGAGGCTGGCATCGCGCGCCGCGGACCTGGAAACGATGTTCCGCGACCCAGAAACGATGTTCCGCGACCTGGAAACGCGCGCCAAACTACCTGGAAACGGTGTTTTCCGACCCTGGCATCGTGTTTCGCGACGCCAGGACATTGCGTCGCGACCCTGGAAACGCGCGTCGCGTCGCCTGGACATCTCGCCGTGTCGCTCAAACACGCCGCTGCGTCGCTGGGACTTATGCGCGCATCGCTCTCACTTTGTTTCACGGCGCCGCGGCTTTGTTCCGCGTCGTCCGCACATTGCGCCGCATCGGCTGGACATAGCGGCGTGGCGGAGTGGCAGCGTGCCGTGGCGCTGCGGCAACGCTCATTTTCGTCCGGCGCTACCTTTCGATTTTGACCAGCGATTTGAGGCGCTACTGCCGCTGCAGCACCGTCGGCCGACGGAACGCTTCGTCCGTATTCGGGTAGTCGAGCGTGTAATGCAGCCCACGGCTTTCCTTCCGCAGCAACGCGGAATCCACGATCAGCGAGGCTACGGTAACAAGATTGCGCAGTTCCAGCAGTTCGCTCGTGACTTTGAAGTCCCAGTAAAACTCCTGCACTTCGGCAGCCAGGTTGCGCAGCCGCGCGGCGGCGCGCAGCAGGCGCTTGTCCGTGCGAACAATGCCCACGTAATCCCACATCAGGCGGCGGATCTCGTCCCAATTGTGATAGATCACCACGAGTTCATCCACGTCATGCGCGTCGCCGCTGGTCCATTCCGGCAACATGAGCGAAGCGGGCGCCGCCGGAGGCTGCCAGTTCACCAGGCGCTCGGCCGCGCGATGCGCGAGGACGACCGCCTCGAGCAGGCTGTTTGAGGCGAGACGATTCGCCCCGTGCAAACCCGTGCAAGCGACTTCGCCGATCGCATAAAGACCCATGAGGGACGAGGCGCCCGTGTTGTCCGTCTGCACGCCGCCGCATTGGTAATGCGCGGCCGGCACGACCGGAATCGGCTCCTTGGTGATATCGAGCCCGAACTCCTGGCACTTCTCAGTAATCGTGGGGAAGTGCGAGCGAATGAAGTCCGCGCCGCGGTGCCGAATGTCCACATACACGCACGGCGCGCCTGTCCGTTTCATCTCTGCATCGATCGCTCGGGCGACGATGTCGCGAGGAGCGAGGGCTCCGCGCGGATCATACTTCGGCATGAACTCGCGTCCTTCGCGATCGATGAGTTTTCCGCCTTCGCCCCGCACTGCTTCGCTGATGAGGAAGCTGCGCGCCTTGGGGTGGTAGAGACATGTCGGGTGAAACTGGATGAACTCCATGTTCGCGATTGCCGCGCCGGCGCGCCAGGCGATCGCCACGCCATCGCCCGTCGCGATCGAGGGATTCGTGGTGAATTGGTAAACGCGGCCGCATCCACCCGTCGCAAGGATGATCCGATCGGAGCGCAGCGTGATGACATCCTGCGTCCCTTCATCGAGCACATGGACGCCGAGGACGCGGTCTTTTGGCGCGGTGAGCCCGAGTTTCCGCATCGTGATCAGGTCGATCGCGGTGTGGTTTTCGAGCAAAGTGATGCGCGGCTCGCTTGCCACCGCCTCGAGCAGCGCGCGCTCGATCTCGCGTCCTGTGGCGTCGCGCGCGTGGAGAATTCGGCGAGCGCTGTGGCCGCCTTCGCGGGTGAGATCGGGACGTCCATCCGGACGTTGGTCAAAGTGCACCCCGAGTTCCATGAGCTCGCGAATGCGTTCCGGCCCATCGATGACAATTTGCCGGACGACCTTCTCGTCGCAGAGCCCAGCGCCTGCGATGAGCGTGTCATTCACGTGCGCTTCCACGGAGTCCGTGCCGTCCGTGACCGCGGCAATCCCGCCCTGCGCCCAAGCGGTGTTCGTTTCTGCCTTGGCCTTCTTCGTGACCACCGCGACGGTGCCTGCTTTCGCGGCTTTTAAGGCAAAACTCAGGCCGGCGAGACCGCTGCCAATGATGATGAAATCAAACTGTTGCACGTGGGCGGACGGATAAGAGCACTACGAAAAACGCGAAGGGTGCGGGAAGGGGAAGGAAGAAAT
Source organism: uncultured Prosthecobacter sp. (assembly GCA_966125105.1). Lineage (GTDB taxonomy): Bacteria > Verrucomicrobiota > Verrucomicrobiia > Chthoniobacterales > Chthoniobacteraceae > SXWH01. The sequence goes on along the minus strand of CBHXZU010000765.1, from coordinate 192 downwards.
CCGTGTTGCGGCCGGGAGACAGGAGCGGAGGCGCTGCAACGGAATATTGCGAACGCCAAAAATCGTTCCCGATTCGGATGCTCTGAAAGAGCAAAATGAGAAACCCCAGGGGCGAAACCCCACTGCCATTAAGTTAAGGCAGGAAGTTGGGTGATAAAGTGGGTCATCCTGATGGAGCTTCAAGCGACTGAA
>CBHXZU010000764.1:0-3265 GCA_966125105.1 uncultured Prosthecobacter sp. | reverse complement strand
TACTTTTTCGCGTGCCCTGCGGGCGAAGCGTGCTTTCATCCGCGCCCCATGAAAATCGTCCTCGCGTATTCCGGCGGTCTCGACACGAGCGTTTTGTTGACGTGGTTGAAGGAAACCTACTCGGCAGAGATCGTCGCGTTTTGCGCTGATGTCGGCCAGGAAGAGGAACTCCAGGGCGTCGAGCCCAAGGCGCTCAAGACGGGCGCGAGCAAGTGCTACATCGAGAATCTCACGGAGGAGTTTGCCAGCGATTTCATTTTCCCGATGATGCAGGCGGGGGCGATTTACGAAGGCCAGTATTTCCTCGGCACGAGCATCGCACGTCCGTGCATCGCGAAACGCATGGTGGAGATTGCAAAGAAGGAAGGCGCCGACGCCGTCGCGCATGGGGCGACCGGCAAAGGCAATGACCAGGTTCGCTTTGAACTCGCCGCCGCCGCGCTCGCGCCGGAACTCGAGGTGATCGCGCCGTGGCGCCAGGATCGTTTCCGTGAAGAGTTCCCTGGTCGCGCGGAGATGATCGCCTACGCCGAGAAGCACAACATTCCCGTGCAGGCTTCGGCGAAGAAGCCCTACTCGATGGACCGGAATCTCCTGCACATCAGCTTCGAGGCCGGCATCCTGGAAGACCCGTGGTACGACGCGAGCGCCGAGAAGGCCCGCGAGATGTATGTGCTTTCCGTTTCGCCCGAGGAGGCTCCCGACAAGGCCGAACACGTGGAGCTTTTCTTCGAAAAAGGAAACTGCACGGCAATTGGCTATAACGACATCGGCAACCTGCTGAAGTCGCTGAACTATCCGGGCGAGCCGAAGTTCAATTCCGACAACTACGCGGTCCTCACGCCCTACTGGGTAATGAAGGTCCTCAACGCCCTCGGCGGACGCCACGGCTGCGGCCGCGTGGACATGGTGGAAAACCGCTTCGTTGGCATGAAGTCCCGCGGCGTGTATGAAACGCCCGGCGGCAGCATCCTCCACTTCGCGCACCGCCAGGTGGAGTCGCTCACGATGGATCGCGAAGTCATGCACCTGCGCGACTCGCTCATCCCGAAATATGCCGAACTCGTTTACTACGGTTTCTGGTTCGCCCCCGAGCGCGAGGCGCTACAGGCGCTCGTGACGGAGTCGCAGAAGAACGTCACCGGCGTTTCGCGGGTGAAGCTCTACAAGGGCAACATCATCGCCGCCGGCCGCAAGAGCCCGCTCAGCCTCTACAATCCCGAGATCGCCACGATGGAGGCCGATCCGACGAAGGCTTACAATCAGAACGACGCCACCGGCTTCATCGCCCTCAACGCGCTGCGCCTCAAAGTCGCTTCCCGCGTGCATCGCAGCGCGAAGGCGTAATTAGCCGCCGGTCGCGTCGACCGACCTGCCACGCGAGGCCGGTCCGGGGAGAGATGCGCCCCGCCGGGACTGCCACTTACAAACAACCGAAAGTTCTCGGAATCCGAGAACGAGCGCAGTGCATTCCCAGCTCGGTAGGAGCGACATGGTCTGCGCAAGTCCGAAGCTGTGCGATGCATTGAATGTAAGGGGGTCTATTTCGCTCCTAACGGAGCTCATTTCCTTGGGTGCTGCAGTGCTACAAACAGGTCGCTCCTAAAGGAGCTAAGGCCTCGTTTCCGCGAGAGCCGGTGCTGGCGTCAAGATGCGGCGGACTCCTTGGGGCTATGCCTCCGCATACCCCTTGCGAAGTTTCTCCGCCACCAGCTTGGCGACTTCGCGCGTAGCGCGCTCGGGTGTGTCGAAGGTCTTCGTTGTAGTCTGTCCCTGCGCGCCAATGCGTCCGTAACGCGTGGTGATCTCGCAGTCACTCTGCGTGACTTCCCAGAACTTCGCGGAACGGCCTTCTTTGAATTCAAGCCGCCGAGTGATCTGCGGTGGCGTAGCGGGCGCTCCGCTGATCGGCGCGGCGCTGGTTGCAGCAGGTGCCGCTGCATGGGGAGGCGCAGCGAGAGTGGGCACAGGCTCCACAACGCTCGCATCCTCCAACGCCGGCTCCGCCTCCCCACGCAGCAGTCGTTCAAGCCGGTCGAGAACTGCATTCGGCTCGTGATACCAATCGCGGGTGAGCACCAGCGCGGTCTGCCAGCCAAACGCGCGCAGCACGCCGGGGCGAGTGACGAGCCGCTCTGCGACATTCGGGTTGGTGTAAGACGCGGCGGTGTCGACGAGCACCCCGAGCGAATACTCGCGCGCGTCTTTCGGGCGAATCGCGAGATCGCAGCGGAAGCGCGACTGCCCGACTTGCTCATCCACGATCAGGCCTCGCTCGCGCAACGCAGCGGCAATCTGGCTGACCACCGTGTCGCTGCTCGCCGAGCGCTCGAGCTGTTTGCGCGCGAGCGGATTCATGCTCTCCAGGACGGTTCGCGCCAGCTTGAGATCTCCGCGGGAAGCGCACTCCGCGTATTGAAGGAAGTTCTTCAGCGCCGCCGCACCGTCATTGTATTCGTTGGTGATCGCGTGGTGACGAATGCTGCTGACCACGGCCATGTGATGGCGCGCGCGGCTGAAGATGACGTTCAGGCGTTTCTCGCCGCCGCGTTGATTGATTGGGCCGAAGTTCATGAGCATGCGGCCATTCGCATCGGGGCCATAGCAGATGCTGAGCAGGATGATGTCCCGCTCGTCGCCCTGCACGTTCTCGAGGTTCTTCACGAAGAGCCCGCAGAACTGATCTTCTTCCTCGCGCGCAAACTCCTCCTCCAGCCTGGCCGCAAATTGCGGATCCTCTGCCGCAAGTGCAGAAAGGGCGGATTCGATTTCTCCCTGCTGCGCTTCGCTGAAGGCGACAATGCCGAGGCTCAGCTTCGTTTCGCGCCGCAATAGTTCCCGGGTAAGATGCGCGATGTACACGGCTTCGCCGGAGTTTCGCCGACCTTCGTACGGGCTGCGCTCCATAAAGTGAAAACTGAGCGGCCGCGCAAGTAGCGCCTCGGCACCCTCCGCGGAGGCGACCGGGTCGCGAACGATGATCTCCTGTTGCTCCGGAGCGGGCAGCATTCGATCCGGAATGGTGAAAAGATTGCCCGCGTAGAACGCCGCATTGCTGAACCCGATGAGCGATTCGGATCGGCTGCGGTAGTGCCACACGAGGAGTGTCGCGGGCAGATTCTTTGCGCTCTGCGTGAGGAAGCTATCCGCATCGAGGGAGATTGCGACACGCTCGCCGCTTTCCTCCACCTCGAGTGTTTCTTCTTCCGCGTCGCGTCCCGCCGAGAAGAAGTTCGTCGGCGGAAGCTGCATTTCATCACCGACC
>CBHXZU010000763.1:0-3277 GCA_966125105.1 uncultured Prosthecobacter sp. | reverse complement strand
CGCTTCCGCGGGGCTCAAACTCGTGCAGCAGTTGCGTCCAATGATGCGACTGAAGTTTGCGGACAATCCCGCGAAGCTCGGAGCATGGAACCTGGCCGCCCGAGTCGAGAGCAATCGAACCCCCACGCCAGCCACGCCCCCGGCGGGCTCGGGGGATGGCAGCGGAACCACCCCGCCGCCGCCCTCCGGCAGCTAGGCCAAGAATGGCAGGAATGGCAGGAAGAGAACCTCAGCGGGGCGGCACCCTGGCGCCGTCCCGCTGAGCTCTCGGGGAAATCATCGCGACGACGCGCCGGGCGCGATCGGTGGGAAATTTCTGCGGAAGCCGAGGCGGTCGCTCCGCTCTCCTTCATTCATCTGGCGAGTCCCTGAGCGCAGTGCCCGCTCGCATTGCGATTACCCACGACCTTTCCGGCTGTGGCGAAGCCCGCCGGGTCTTCACTGAAACTTTGCCGCCATTGGCCGGTGCCGCGGCGGGCCGAAGGCCCAATGCCAAGCCAGCCCAGGGCAAAGTGAGGAACGCAGCGTCGCCCTGGGAACTGGTTCATGACCAGATCAGCTCTGAAGGAGCGCCACACCAGCCCTCGCACTCGCACAGACATCCGCTTCAAAACCGCAGAGCAATGCGCGCTGTTGTGTCGCCCCCTTACAGGGCTTCCGACCTCTGGTACGCTTACCCAGGGCGACGCTTATTCTTCGCTCTGCCTGGGCTGGTATGTAGGTGGGCCCTTGGCCCGCCAATGCAGCGCGTCGCAATAGGACGGCGATCGCTCACCGGAAGCGCGGCCCCGAAAAACACAGTTGCTGGGCGGGTTTATTTCTGGGCCTTCGGCCCGCCGACACACGGGCTCGCCCCTCGGACAAATCGCGTTTTCTTCGCACTCCTTCTGGGAGAAGTTACGCAAGCGTAGCTAGTCGGCATTTTTGTCACGCCGCGACCGCGCAAATCCCCGCCGTTGCAATTATTTCCGACTCGCTACCAAGCATGCCATTCGTAGCATCCGACCTAGACACTTCATCCGATCGTGGTGCGTAATTGCGACGCCAACAGCAGCCCCTGACGGCACCGCTTCATTCACCGCCCAACCCTGCTTTGAGTTGCCTGCCTAGGCATCGCCCTCTCCATGTCGTCCACGAGATTCTTCCGTCGTTCGGTCTCCCGCTCGGTTGACTGCAGTCTTTCCGAAGCCTTTTCTGTCACTATCACCCCCGCCCTCTTCCACCGTTTCTAACGCAAATCGCGATGAAGACTTCCCACCAACCATTCTGGCACAGCGTCGCTTCATTCGGAACCCTGCTCGCCGCACTCTTCAGCCTCACGCCTGCTGTCACAGCCGCCGTTGATGAAGGCATCAACAAGGCTGTGTGGAAGATGGTCTATCACGCGACCGATGCGCAGGTGAACAACGCTTCGTGGCTTGCCGCGGACGCCGATGGCGACGGCATCACCAACCAGGCGGAACTTGGCGGCGCGACCGATCCATTCAATCCGAAGGAAGGTCTTCGCGTCACGGCACTGACCGCGACGTCGACCACCGCATCGCTGACCTTTCCGACCGCGGCCAAAAAGCTCTACTTCGTCGAGGCGACCCCCGCCCTGGTGCCTGCGGCTTGGGCGGCTGTGACGCCAGCGGTGCAAGTCGTGGGGGATGGCACGAGCAAGACCCTCGTGGTTCCGAGGTCCGCCGGCGCTTTCTTCCGCGTGATCGTTCAGGATCAGGATACGGATAACGATGGCGTGAGCGATTGGGCGGAACAGGTGGTTGGCTTAAATCCAGCGTTGGCCACGAGCAACGGCCAACTGGACGTCAATGGCTTGCCGATTTCCGACAGCGCCTATGCCAATGCACAAATCGCAGCGCAGGGCCGGGTGACGATCTCCGCGGTGAATTCGCTCGCGACGCAACCGGCAAGCGCGCTCCAACCCGCGCCATCGATCGGGCGATTTGCGATCAAGCGCGAAGGCTTTGCGCAATTCCTGCCGGCGGGCACCGTGAATCTCGATGTCACCGGCACGGCCTCGGTCGGCACCGACTACCAGGCATTTCCTTCGGCGATCAACTTCGCCCAAAACGAAACGTCGAAGGAGATTCTCGTCACGCCTCTCTATAACGCCGCGCGCCGGGAAGGCGTGTCGGTCGTCGCCACGTTGCAAAGCTCGCCGACTTACACGATCGGCGGCCAGGGCTGGGCTGCGGTGATCATCAATCCCACGAACGCGCCGAGCGGCACCGGCCTGCTGGCGCGTTATTACGACACCGGATCATCCACCTACGCGGACGCCGCGAACTTCGGCCAGGCGGGAACCTATAACTTCACGCGAAACGCTTCGCCGACGACCTCCGGCTCAATCGTGGTGTCGTATACGAGCGGCGATCTCTCCGCCTTGCAGGTAGGCCATTCGGTAAAGCTCACGTTCACTTCGGGCAATCTGAACAATGCGCTCTACAATCACCTGCCTTACACGGTCACGGCGGTGACTGCGTCGAGCTTCACGGTCGGGATCTCCGCCGCGGCGGCGCTCCCGGCATCCGGCACGGGCAACTGCAATTTCAGTATCCAGTCTTTCGTGCATCCGCCGGTTGTCGAGCGAATCGATCCCACGGTGAACTTCGACTACATCTACGGCACTCCAAACGCCGTCGTCATCCTGCCGAACAACGTTCCGGATAACTACTCGGCCACTTGGGAAGCCTACCTCCAACCGACGACGGCAGGCGCTTACCAATTCCAACTCGATGCGGACGACAAAGCGCGCGTGCTGCTCGACCTCAACGACGGCAACGGGCTGCAACAGATCATCGAGCATGGCTGGGATACGCCAGCGACGGTAGGCACTTTTAAACAAAGCGCCGCCTATACACTGGCCGTGCCGGCCACTCCCGCGGAACGCTACAAGATGCGCGTCGAGCACGTGGAGACGACGGGTTCCGCCCGCTGCCGCCTGCAGTGGCGACTGGGCACCGGAACCTACGCGAACATTCCGCAGGCAAACCAGTATACCCACACGCAGGCGGCCACCTACGCCTTCACGCGAGTCAGCGCCACGGACGGCACCGCCACGATCACGCTCACCAATCACGGCTTGCTCAACGGCGACTCGGTGAAGATCGCCTTTTCCGCAAACAACCTCTTCCAGCCCGTGAGCTACAGCGGGACCTTCACCGTGGCCAATGCGACGGCGAATACATTCACGGTCGCGATTACGGGAACGAATCTCCCCGCCAATGTCGCCGCAGGTCAGGGTTGCTTCCTCGAAAATCGGCCCGCGAGCACG
>CBHXZU010000762.1:0-3287 GCA_966125105.1 uncultured Prosthecobacter sp. | reverse complement strand
GTAAGCTATCGCTCGAAGACTGGCAGTCCATATGGCTCACCGTGTGGACTGCGGCACTCGCTGTCGTCATGATTCTCCCGGCAGGAATGGCGCTGGCGTGGCTGCTCGCGCGCAAGCGCTGGTGCGGGAAATCGCTCGTGGAAACTGCGATTGCCTTGCCGCTCGTGATGCCGCCGGTGGCGACAGGGTTGATCCTGCTCAAGCTCCTTGGGCGTCGCGGGCCGATCGGCGGCTGGCTGCACGAGCAATTCAACATGGATGTGGCGTTCACCTGGCGCGCCATCGTGGTGGCGCTCGGCGTGATGGCGTTTCCGCTGATGGTGCGAACCCTCCGCACAGCCTTCGAAGAAGTGCCGGCGCGATTGGAGAATATCGCGCGCACCCTCGGCCGGACGCCATGGAACGTGTTTTGGACTATCACGATTCCACTCGCGCGTCGCGGGATCGCGGCCGGTCTCGTGCTGTCGTTTGCCCGCGCGCTTGGGGAGTTTGGCGCCACGATCATGGTCGCTGGGATGATCACCGGCAAAACATCAACCCTCGCTCTCTCGATCTACCAACACGTGCAGACTGGCAATGATGAGCACGCGATGCGCTTGATCGTCGTGTGCTTCATCATTGCCTTTGCCGCGCTCTGGCTCAGCGAGCTGCTTTTGCGGAGGAAACCTGCGGCATGAGCCTGGCGCTGCGCAAGATCGTCCACCGGCTTCCGGATTTCACGCTCACGGTGGATGTCGAGATCACCGCGCCCATCACCGGACTGTATGGGCCATCCGGTGCGGGAAAGACGACGTTCCTCGAAATCGTCGCCGGCCTCCGATGGCCGGAGCGCGGCTCAGTCGTGCTCCATGGGAGAACCCTCACGGATGTTGCGAAACGACTGCACGTTTCCATCGAGCATCGGCGCGTCGGGTACGTGCCGCAAGATCTCGCGCTCTTTCCACATCTCAATGCGGAGCAGAACCTGCACTACGGTTTCAAAGGACACGATCACGAACTGGCGTCACCGCAGCGAGTGATCGAGGTTCTTGAACTCGCGGCGTTGTTGCCGCGCCCGGTGCAGCGGCTGTCTGGCGGAGAGCAGCAGCGCGTGGCCCTCGGCCGAGCGCTCCTTGCGCAACCGCAAATTCTACTGCTCGACGAGCCGCTCTCGAACCTGGATGACCGCCTGAAGGAGCGCATTCTTCCTTATTTCAAAGCCATTCGGAAAGAGTTCCGCGTGCCCATTCTCTACGTCACCCATTCGCGCGCGGAACTCGCCGCGATCTGTGATGCGGTGATCCAAATCGATCGTGGCAATGTCGTGGCTGCAGAGCGTGGAAAGCTGGGGTAACCGCAGATTGCGCAGATTTGGAGGCCGGCCTTTCATTCGTGCACGCAAAGCCGGTCATCCTGATGTAGCTTCAAGCGGCTGAAGGACCCCATGCCATTCACGGCAACTTCATCGCCGGCGAAACAGTGTGTGAATGGCCGGGGGCCTTTTCCTCGTTACACTCGGTCAGATGACCGGCTTTTCGTGCAGTCTGGCTGCGAGAATCGCATATGTTTGAACGCAACGGCTCTCGAGCTGGCGACAAGGTGGGGCGTTGGAAGGCGATCAAGTTACGTCCAGGGGCGCTCTCCACGCTGGGGAAATCACTCTGCGCAATCTTCCGTTAAAGATATCCGGGCGTGTAAGCGAGGTGCGGATCCGTGTTTGATCTCAGTGCATAACCCGTTCAGGCATACTGCCATCTCACGCGATGGCTCATCCACGGTATCCCTCGCTCTACCAGGTCAACTCACGGGTGTGGCTGACCGCCCTTTCCCAATCTCTCGGGCGTCGGGCCACACTCGATGACATCCCCGATTGGGCCCTCGATGAGTTCGTCGCGCAGGGGTTTAATTGGGTTTGGTTCTTGAGCGTGTGGCAAACCGGTCCCGCAGCACGCGCGATCTCGCGGGCGAAACCCGAATGGTTGCGAGGGTTTCGGGAAACTTTGCCAGATCTGACGGAGGATGACATCGCCGGATCCGGTTTCGCGATTGCGGGCTACACGGTGCATCGCGACCTTGGCGGCGACGCGGCATTGGCGCGACTTCGCGAACGCATGCGGCAGCGCGGCCTGCGACTGATGCTCGATTTCGTCCCCAATCACATGGCGCCGGATCATCCATGGGTGGCGAGCAATCCGGAGTTTTTCGTGACGGGCACCGCGACCAATGTGGAACGCGCGCCGCAGAACTATTTTCGCGCCAATACCCCTCGCGGCCCGCAGATCTTCGCGTATGGCCGGGATCCGTATTTCGACGGCTGGGCAGACACGATTCAACTCAACTATGGGAATCCCGCGCTGCAGGCGGCGATGATTGGGGAACTCACGAGGATCGCCGGACAATGCGATGGCGTTCGCTGCGACATGGCGATGCTCCTGCTGCCGGAGGTTTTCCTGCGAACCTGGGGCGTGCAGGTCCAGCCATTCTGGCCTCGGGCCATCGCCCAAATCCGTGAACTGCGGCGAGACTTCGTCTTCATGGCTGAAGTTTATTGGGACCTGGAGTGGACGCTGCAGTTGCAGGGCTTCGACTTCTGCTACGACAAGCGGCTTTACGACCGTTTGCGCGAGGGGAAGGCGAAACCCGTGCGCGAGCACTTGCTGGCTGGCCTGGATTTCCAGGATCGGCTGGCGCGCTTCCTGGAGAACCATGACGAACCGCGCGCGGCGTCCACCTTCGAGTTTGAGAAGCATCGCGCGGCCGCAGTGATCACGTTTCTTTCGCCCGGGATGCGCTTCTTTCACCAAGGCCAATTTGAAGGCCACCGCGTGCCTATTTCTCCGCACCTCGCGCGCGGACCGGTGGAGGCGACGGATTCCGCGCTCGCGAGCTTCTACAGGCAGCTTCTCGGCATCCTGCGAAACTCCGCGTTGCGTGATGGAATGTGGCGATTGCTCGAATGTCTTCCGGCTTGGGATGGGAACGGCTCGAGCGAAAACTTCGTTGCTTACAGCTGGCAAGGCCCGGGGGACGAACGTCTCATCGTCGCGGTGAATTACTCCGGCCAGCAGGGCCAGGCGAAGGTGAGACTTCAGTTTTCACCTTTTCCAAGCAACACGGTCCGCTTTCGCGATTTGCTCACGCATGCCGCGTATGATTGGCCGACGGAAGTGGTGGAACGCGAAGGGTTGTTTGTAGATCTGCCGGCGTGGGGGACGCACGTCTTCCTGGTGGAGCGGTAGACGGCGCGAGGCGCGGACCTATCCGGGATTTTGTGTGCGGGGGATTCGGTTTGGTTGTGATGGGCGGTG
>CBHXZU010000761.1:0-3288 GCA_966125105.1 uncultured Prosthecobacter sp. | reverse complement strand
CTTGCCCGTTTCCGCCATGATCCGCAGCACCTGCAGTGCGCTGACGATACCGTCGCCAGTCGTCGAGTAATCGCGGAAAATCATGTGGCCGCTTTGTTCTCCGCCGACATTCAGATCCTGCTGCATCATCGCCGCGATCACGTAGCGATCGCCGACTTTCGTCCGCAGCACCCGGCCGTCGTTGTTCCGCAGCGTCTCATCGAGGCCGAAATTGCTCATCACTGTTGCGACGAGCGTATTCTTCGCGAGGCGTCCGCGCCGAATGTAGTCGCAAGCCGTGATGGCGAGGATCTCGTCGCCGTCGACCACGTCGCCTTTTTCATCACAAAGTTGCAAACGATCGGCGTCGCCGTCGTGGCTGATCCCGATGTGCGCGCCGGTTTCCTTCACAATCCGCGCGATTTCCTCGGGATGGGTGCTGCCGCAATTAGCGTTGATGTTCCGTCCGTCCGGATTGTTGTGAAAGCACTGCACCGTCGCGCCGAGTTCGCGGAGAATCCACGGCGTGCTCTTGTAAGCGGCGCCATTGGCTGCATCCACGGCGACATTAATCCCTTCGAGTGTGAGGCCTTTCGGGAAGCTGCTCTTCGCGTGCTCCACGTAACGGCCGAGCGCGTCATCGATGCGCTTGGCCTGGCCGATCTTGCCGGCCGTGGGGCGGATGTTTTCAATTTCGCCGCTGAAGACCAGGCTCTCGATCCGCTGCTCGATGTCGTCGTCGAGCTTGTAGCCGTCGTGCCGGAAGAACTTGATGCCATTGTCCTCGTAAGGATTGTGCGAGGCGCTGAGCACGATGCCGGCATCTGCTCGCAGGGTGCGGGTGAGATAGGCAACGCCGGGAGTGGGGAGGGGGCCGAGCAGGAAGACATCCACGCCGAGCGACATGACGCCGGCGGCGAGCGCGTTTTCGAGCATGTAGCCGGAAAGGCGCGTGTCTTTGCCGATCACGATAACTGGCCGGCGGTCCGTGCGATGCGTGCCCGCCTGGGTAAACATGTGCGCGGCGGCGCGGCCCAGCTTGAGCGCGGTTTCCGCGGTTACTGGTTCGAGGTTGGCAACACCGCGAACGCCGTCGGTTCCGAAGATCTTGCGACTATTTCCCATAAGCCCCCGCTCCAAACTCCAAGGTGCCAGGCTTATGCGGCAAGATCGTCGGCTCTCCCGTTTGACTCCTTTTGATGACGGCCCACAGGAGCGTCGCCAGCACTACCGCCACCAGCTTCGCCATGAGGTTCTTCGTGAACACTTCCTTCATTCGGTGCGAGCAGTAGCTCGCTCAGGCGTTGGCGCAAGCCTTCCGGCGTGAAATCCCGCTCCAGTTTGGCGTGATGGCAAAGGGAAACGATGCCCGTCTCCTCGCTCACAACGATGACTACCGCATCACTTTCCTCCGTGAGGCCGATCGCGGCGCGATGGCGAAGACCGAGGTCGCGATCAAGGTCCTGTCTTTGACTGACCGGGAAAATGCAGGCGGCGCTGGCAATGCGGTCGCCACGGACGATCAGCGCGCCGTCGTGCAAGGGCGTCTTTGGGTAAAAGATCGAGACTACGAGCTCGGGCGAGAACTTGCAGTCCAGCTCCACGCCACTCTCGATCTGCGACTGAATGTCGGTCGTGCGCTCAATCGCGATGAGGGCGCCGAGGTGCTTATTGGAAAGGTCGTAGACGGTTTCCGCAATGACCTCGACGATCTCGCGCTGTTGCATCGGCGCAGCAAAGAGGGGGTGACTGCCCAATTGGGCGAGCAAACGCCGCAACTCCGGCTGGAAGATCACCACCATCGCGAGCAGCACGACTGCGGACAGATTTCGCAGCAGCCACGAAATTACCGCCAGGCCGAAGAGCTGCGAAAGCAAGGCCAGGCCGAGGACCAGCACCGCGAGGCCGGTCAATACTCGCAGCCCACGCGTTCCCTTGAGTCCAAGGTAAGCGTAGTAGATGCAGACCGAGAGGATCAGGATCTCCAGGCCGTCCTTCCAATACCGGATGGCAAATTCGCGGAAGGTCTCGGCGATCATCCGGCCACGATCGCCTCGGTCATCCGAAGCGCCTCCACGTTGGGTTTAACGTCGTGCACCCGGAATACACGCGCGCCGCGTTCGCGGCCATAGGCGGAAATCGCAACTGTCGGCCATTCGCGATCCTCGAGCGCGGTGGTGCCGGTGACTTTTCCGAGAAAGCTTTTGCGGGAGACGCCCAGCACGACCGGACGATCGTGCACGATGAGCTCGGGCAGGCGCCGGAGCAGGGTAAGATTGTGCGCCACGGTTTTTCCGAAACCGATCCCAGGGTCAAAGGCGATGCGGGACGCGGGCACGCCTGAGTTTAGGCACCGCTCGTAGGTCGCGCAAAAGAATTCCCGGACCTCCCGCGCGGCATCATCGTAATGCGGCGCGGCTTGCATGGTGCGCGGCTCTCCTTGCATGTGCATGACCACCACGGCGGCGCCAGTCTCTTTGGCGGCGTGCAACATTCCTTCGTCGCGGAGCCCGCCGACATCATTGATGATGGCGGCACCGGCGGAAACAGCCTGACGCGCGACGTTTGGCTTCATCGTATCGATTGAAACCAAGAATCGTTCCCCGTGGCCCGGCAAACGCCTGAGTTCTGCGATAATTGGTAAAGTTCGTCGCAATTCCTCCATTTCCGTGACGGGATCGGCGCCCGGCCGGGTGCTCTCGCCGCCCACATCGATGATTTCCGCCCCTTCGGCGATCATTTGCTGCGCATGTGCCAGCGCGGCATCCGGGCGCAACCATTGACCGCCGTCGCTGAACGAATCCGGCGTTACATTCAGCACGCCCATGATCAAGCCGCGCGCCGAGAGATCGAAAGTGTGATTGGGTGTCTCCCAAATCATCCCTCGCAAGGTTTGCGCGAAAAGCGACGCGCGGAGCAATCCTGCGGGTGGAAAAAAACGTCAACGTCCAACGTTTACCGTTACGCCGAGGAGAGCGCAGCGACGTGGCCATTCTTTAGACTCGGCTCAACGTCCAACCTGAAAACCGCGATTGGCGGCGGAACCGTGCCTTGAAGGGCCGAAGGCCCGGATGCATACCAGCTCAGTCCTAAGGGCCACTGCCATTAAGTTAAGGAAGCGGCGTAAAAAAGTGAGCTCATCCTGAACGGAGCGGCGAGGAACGAGCCCGAAGTGAAGGACCCCGAGTCATTCACGATCGGCGTTTTACCCAGAAGTTGGCTGTCCGGTATCGTTCTACTCTGGAAAATTGCAGCGGGAGTTTTGAAATTAACGAGATCCTCGCGAGTGGCTCGGGGTCCTTCTCCTCG
>CBHXZU010000760.1:0-3293 GCA_966125105.1 uncultured Prosthecobacter sp. | reverse complement strand
GAGCAAAGAGCATTGGGACTTCCATTAGGCACTACCGGATCGCTCTAAACCTCTCGCAGACTCCTCTCGACGACCTGCAGATTGCCCTGCGCAGCCTGCAGATAGCGCTAAATGACTCGCAAATCATCCTGAACGATCTGCAGATCGCTCTGGATGAATGGCAGATCGCGCTGGATGACGCGCAGATCACTCTGGATGACCTGCAAATTGACATCGATGAGTTGCAGATTGTCCTGGATGACTCGCAACTCGCACTGGACGACTTGCAGGTTGTCCCGTCCGAGACCCATCAAAGACGCGAATTTCGGATGATTGGGGTCTTGCCGACTCGGGGGTCTTCCAATCGCGGACTCGGCTCGGCTTCGGAGTTCTCGCGCAATTTGTCTCCATTCTGCCGCTGTTGCGCGCGCCGCATTTGCAACGCGCGATCTGTCACTCCCAGTCTTCGCGCTGCTCGCTTCAGATTTCCCTCTTCGTCCGCCAGCGCAGTCTGAATCGCGAGTTCGGTCGTCTGCGAATTGATCTCTTTCAATCCGAGGCCTATCGAGAGCGCGCGACGAATCGAAAGTTGGAATGCGTCATCGTGCCACACCCGGCGCATGCTCTCGTAAGCGGCCAGTCGCTCTTCCGGAGGCAGGTCTCCGACCGTGATTGGCCCATCGCCCACATGCCGGCTCGCCAGCCGGACCGCGAGCTGCCGCAACTCGCGCACGTTTCCGGGGTAGTCGCGAGTCAGGAGATAATCGCGCACCACCGCATCCGGTTCCGGTGGACGGCTCTCGCCCCGGATCTGCCGCAGGAAATGCCGAACCAGGGGCAGAATGTCTTCGCGTCGCTCATCAAGGCGCGGTAGCGAGCAAGTCCAGCTAGCCAGCCGGTAATAGAGATCGCGGCGAAACGTCCCGCGGGCTTCTTCTTCCAGAAGATTGCGGTTCGTGGCGCATACGAGCCGGAAGTTGAGTTGCTTCCAAATATTACTGCCCACTCGCTTGTAAGCGCGCTCCTGCACCACGCGCAGTAGTCCCGCCTGCATCGAGAGTGGCAACTCGCCGACTTCGTCGAGGAAAAGCGTTCCCCGGTCCGCCGCGGCAAAGGCTCCTTCGCGCGCGGCGATAGCGCTCGTAAACGCGCCGCGCTCGTGTCCGAAGAACTCGCTCCCCGAAAGCTCAGGCGAAATTGTTGTGCAATCGAGAATCACAAACGGCCCCTTGTTCGAGCGTCCATCGAGTTCGTGGATTAATCGCGCCACCAACTCCTTTCCCGTTCCACTTTCCCCTGTGATCAGGACCGACGCATCGCTGAACGCGGCAACCTCGACGATCTGCCGAAGCACGGAAATCCACGCCCGGCTTTCACCCGTGAATTCCTTTCGGACTGCGGGGGAATCCAAGAGCGAATCGACCTTTGCAAACCGGCGAAATCGAGCGGCAATGGCTGCGCCTGGTTCAGGCATTGCATCCCACGCGAATACATCCGCCGCGCCTGCTTCCAAAAGCCGCCAGGCGCCTCCTTCTCCTAACGCTTCCTGGCTCGTGGCCACCGCCACGATTCGATTAAATCCGTCCCGGCTATCGCGGTGCAGCGCCTCGCAAAGCTCCGCGTCGACACGGTCGAATAGCACCAGTCCGGGACCTTCCAATTCACCGCTCTCGGCCGGCTCGAGCTTAACCCCCTGCCGATGCACCTCCACGAGCATAGCCTCTCTCAGCGCCGGATCCCGGACGCGGAGATGATGGAACCAACCAAGCACGCTCATGACGGTGGGAAATGTTAACTGGGAACTGCAAAATCAGATGAGGCACTTCGAGGGACGCAGGATCGCTCGCACTGTGATCAACCTGTAAGCCGGCGACCGCAATCTAAATCATAGCTTAATAACCTAGCCATCGCAATTGTGACTAGGAGTGATCGTCGAATGACCGAGGCAGCTCAATTTGGTTGGCCGCGCAAATAGCCGGCTGCGCTGGATGGGGCAGAAGCGGAACTTCGAATTTATCCCGCCGCAGGCGCTCACTCATGCTTGGACGCTGGAAGTTGGACGTCGAGCCGACCCAATAAAACGTTTGCGCAGTTTCAATCCGGTTCCCCCCCCCGGGCGTGACGTTGGACTTTGGCTGTCGCCCTCGTCCCTGCTGCCAGAACTGAGGTCGATTCTCCCAAAGCCCCTGGATTCCAGGAAATGAACCCAAGCAGTTCCGCCGCGAGAACATCCGACGCGTGTGCCTAAAGCTCAATACTTTGGATGTTGAACCGCAGACGTCCGCCATTGGATGTTGCTGCGAATGAGCAATTCCCTTTTCGATCTGACCGGCGACGTCGCTGTGGTGATTGGCGCGACCGGTGTCCTTGGTGGAGCCCTTGCGGACGGCCTCGCGGCCGCGGGCGCCAAAGTCGCTGTGCTTGGACGAAACGCGGAACGCGGACAAGCTCGCGTCGCTGCCATCCGGGCGGCCGGCGGCACGGCGGAGTTTTTCGCCGCTGACTCGCTTGATAAAGCGAGCCTCAAAGCCGCGCATGAAGCCATCGAGAAATCCCTCGGCGCGCCGACGATTCTCATCAACGCGGCGGGCGGAAATGATCCGAAAGTGACCGTGACTCCCGAGCGTCCATTCGAGGCGATTCGCGAATAGCTGCTGCTTCGCGCAAACTTCGACATGAATCTCGTTGGCGGCGTGCTCTTGCCGTCGCAAGAGTTCGGCCCGGCCATGTGCGCCCGGGGTCGAGGCAGCATCATCAATATCGCCAGCGCGAGCGCAAAAATCCCGCTCTCGCGCGTAGTCGCCTACAGCGCGAGCAAAGCCGCGGTGCTCAGCCTCACGATGTTCCTCGCTCGAGAGTGGGCGACGAAAGGAGTGCGCGTCAACTCGATCAC
The DNA here is from genome assembly GCA_966125105.1 of uncultured Prosthecobacter sp. Lineage (GTDB taxonomy): Bacteria > Verrucomicrobiota > Verrucomicrobiia > Chthoniobacterales > Chthoniobacteraceae > SXWH01. Next base: position 421 of record CBHXZU010000760.1, on the reverse strand, counting down.
TCCCGGCTTCTTCCCAGCCGAGCAGAACAAGAAACTCCTCTTTAAAGAAGACGGCAGCCCGACCCCGCGCACGGAAGCGATCTGGGGTCACACCCCGATGAAGCGTTTCGGTGAAAGCCACGAACTCATCGGCGCCTGCATCTTCCTGGCCGCCCACAAGGCGAGCAGCTTCGTTACTGGCACAGACCTCGTTGTCGACGGGGGCTACCTCGCGCAGACGATTTAGGGCCTGGCGCCTGTTGGAGGCGTTCAATGCGGGAGGAGACGGAGCTTTTTTCATCGATTTGTGGAAAATCGCTTGTCGAAAATGAAACGATCCGTATTGTCCGCCCTCCCAAGAAATCGCGGGGTGGAGCAGCCCGGTAGCTCGTCAGGCTCATAACCTGAAGGTCGTAGGTTCAAATCCTACCCCCGCAACCAC
>CBHXZU010000759.1:0-3295 GCA_966125105.1 uncultured Prosthecobacter sp. | reverse complement strand
TGCTCTTCCAGGACAGCTCGCTCCTGGATTTCGGCGGATACATCCGGTTCGACGACAACTGGGGCTTCAGCTTCCGCGACACTTACGAGGTCAACGACAGCACGCTGGAAAGCCAGCGGTACGAGCTGCATCGCGATCTTTCGAGCTGGGTGGCCAGCCTCGGCGTGCTCGCCCGCACTAATCGCCGCGACGGCAAGGAAGTGAACGACTATGGCGTGATCCTCACCTTCACGCTAAAGGATCTCCCGAACGTGCGCGTGCCACTCAGCTTCGATCCGTCCGGCGGCGCCAGCGGCGGCAGCGGGAAGAATCGGTAGAGTTGGAAGGTGAGATAGTCGCACCACGGAATGCAGTTTTGCGTGTGCTTCGCGGAGCCAATAGCATCTGCCGAAAGTAATTTTCGGGCTCTCGCAAGCGCGCCCGCGGTAGCTCGGGTCTCCACAGGCTGGGTGAGAATCCCGCCGCAGAGCGAATCGCCATAGCAAAACGGCTCGGAGAAAATAAGACGCGAGCACCGGCATTTTTGAGCGTCGCGTTTTTCGCGAAATCGATCCTCACACAATCTGTCCAGACCTGAGTGGGGTGGGGGCGTTGGCCGGGTGCGATCTGGAAACGTCTTTTGGCAATCGCTCTACTAGCGACCAAAAGCCATTCAGATCCGCTGCTCCGAAGGAGCCAAATGAGATAGCAGGGTGAAACCCTGGGTGTGCAGAATTGGAACTTCAGCCCTGAAGGGGCGGAACCGACGCGATGGGAGGCGATTTCGTCACGCCCTTACAGGGCTGATCAACTGTTATGCGTTTCCCAGGGTTTTACCCTGGGCTATCTCATCTCGTTCCTTCGGAACTCCCCCGCCTTTGTGCGATACGCCGCGTGAAAGCAGCCTGAGACACCTTTTGGCAATCGCAACACTATCTTGTCGCCGCTTTCGGACTGCCCGACACCGATAACCGTAAAAAAACGGAAATGATGGTCGTGGCGGACGCAGCGATCGCGGCGGGCATAGAAGTCCAAGTCCAATTCGGGACCCTCTTTTTAGACTCACCCACTGAGTGAACATCATTGCGGGCCAAATTTCTGCGTAACTTGCAGTCCCGCCGCGTTCGCCGCGGTTTTCCATCGCTGCGTTTCGGATAACCCACGTCCCATTCAATCGCTACCCCAGCAACTCATGCAGCTTCGCCTGCAGCACTTCGGGCCGGAATGGCTTTTGCAAAAAGCCGGCGAGCCCTTTGCCGGTAAAGCGGCGCACGGCTTCCTGTTCATTGAAGCCACTCATCAAGATCACCTTCACACCTGAGTCGATCGCGCGCAGTTGGCGGTATGCTTCCTCGCCGTCCATGTTCGGCATGGTGAGATCCATCAGCACAGCCACGATGTCCGCCCGGTTCTCGCGGTAGGCTTTGACCGCCTCCTCGCCGTCATCCGCAGCGATTACGGTAAAGCCAAATGCCTCCAGCATACGGCCGGTCACCATGCGAACCGTTCGCTCATCATCGGCGAGCAATACTTTGCCGTTGCCCCGCCACGCGCTGCTCGCCGGCGCGGATTTGACGAGCGGTTGCGCGACGCCCGCTGCCACGGGAAAGAGCAATTTGAACGAAGTGCCGCGGCCCAGTTCGCTATAAACTTTCAGCGCGCCCGCGTGACCGCGCACAATCCCGATCACGGCGCTAAGGCCGAGACCGCGCCCGGTAAACTTCGTGGTGTAAAAGGGATCGAAAATGCGGGCGAGCGTCTCCGGCGACATGCCGCTGCCGGTATCCGAGACTTCGAGAAAGATGTAATCGCCGCCCGGCAGCTCGGGCGAAAGCACCGCGCCCTGCAAATACTCGGCATCGGCCTTCATTACCCCGCAGCGCACGATGATCGTTCCGGTTTTCCCTTCGAGCGCCTCGCTCGCGTTGATCACGAGGTTCATCACCACCTGGCGCAGTTGTGTGGGGTCCGCGCGGATCGCGGGCAAATTCGGCGCGAGCTCGAACTGTAGCGACGCGTTTTTGCTGATGGAGAGTTGAAGGAGCTTGGTCGTTTCGGTCACCAGCGCGTTCATGTCGAGGAGCTGAACCTCGAAGCGGCCTTTGCCGGAGTAAGCCAGCATCTGCTTGCAGAGATCCGCCGCGCGCACAGCGACCGTTTCGATTTCCGCGATGTATTTCTGCGCCTCGTTGGTCTCGGGCAATTGCATGCGCGCGAGGCTCGCATTTCCCAGCACGCCGGTGAGCAGGTTGTTGAAATCGTGCGCAATCCCGCCGGCGAGCACACCGAGACTCTCCAGCCGCTGGGTTTCCTGCAGCCTGCGCTCGAATTGTTCCTTCTCCTTGCGCGCCGTTTTGCGCGCCGTGATGTCGGTCGCCAGGCCCGCGATGCGCTCCGCGGTTCCCTCATGGCTTCGCACGGGGAAGGATCGATTCCGGATCCAGCGCATCGTGCCGTCCGGACGCGTGATCCGGTATTCCTTCGGCGTGCCGTCCGCCCCTTCGAGCGATCTTGTGGCCGTCGCGAGCTCGCGATCTTCGGGCACCACGGCGTCAGTCCAGATGTTCGGATTATCCATTACGTCCGCGACGGGACGTCCAAACGTCTTCTCAAACGCCGGGCTCACATAAAGAAGCTCTCCGGAAGCCGCGTCGCGCAGCCAGAAGATGTCCGTCACGTTTTCTGCCAATTGACGGAAACGCTGCTCACTTTCCCGTAGGGCGGCGTCGCGCAATTGGAGTGACTCGGCCATCTCGTCGAAGGCGCGCCCGACCTGGCTCAGTTCGTCCGCCCCGCGGAGCGAAGCGCGCGCGCTGAGATCGCCCGAGGCGAAGGAATGCGCGGTTTGGGCGAGTCGCGTCACGCGGCCAGTGAGAATGCGATGGAACAGGAAGAGGAACGCAATGCACAGCGTGACCAGCGCCGTCCCGGAGAAGCGAAGGCGCTGCGCGTTCAGAGAGCGGGCCAGCGCCTTCGGGTATTCGAGATCGTACTCGAGGAAAGCCACGGCGAGCTCCTTGGATCGAAGCTGCGTGGAGGGCGCCCCCGTTTGATAAGGGAATGGGAAAGCGCCCACCAGGGTGCGTCCTCCATTGGTAATCTCCGTGATCCCGCTGGCCGATTCGCGCGCCCGTGTGATCACTTCGGCGTGGAGGGCAGCGGGAGACTTGGCACTCGGCTGGTTTTGATAGTCGAACCGCGTGCCAAAAATCACTTTGTCCTGCGGGTCGAGGATCAAGGCGACGCGCAGGTCGGAATTCGTTCCCGCAAGAGCGAGTTCCCGGTGCGCGCTCGAGGGAGCCTGCGTCTCCAGGAA
>CBHXZU010000758.1:0-3300 GCA_966125105.1 uncultured Prosthecobacter sp. | reverse complement strand
ATCACGACGCATAGCCGTTGCCGGGCGGTTTCCGAGTCCATCGTCGAGCAGCGCTACCCCATCGAGTTCGAGTTTCCGCGCAGCAAACAGCCGGAAAATCCCAAGCCTCAGGAAGGGAAAGGTCGGCTGGTGGATGAAGCGGTCACCCTGGCGCGGAATACCGATGGACCCGCGCCGACCACGTTCGAAACGAGAAACGTCGGCACCACCCTCGAAGCCGAGCCTGTCACTTCGCCGGACAACGCATTCGTCACGATATCGCTGTCACCTCAGATCGTGCGGTTCGAAGGGTACTCGGACTTCCCCGCAGGAATCACGGCGAGCGGCCAAAAACTGACGATTCCGCAGCCCAATTTCACCACGGCAAAGGTCAGCACCACGCTCACCCTGAAAAACGGAGAACGCCGCCTCATCCACGTGGGAAAAGCGGGGTCAGATCGGAATCGCATGGACGTATTCATTCTCGGCGCAACGATCATTCCTGCGGCGAACGAACACAAATAGCTGCTCGGCACCCCGCCGTTCAGCCTAACAGACAATTTCGCTGCGCAGTGACGGCGCGGAGCTATTTCTCGGAGTCCACCCACCATGAATCCGAAGTTTCTCTCCGTCCTCGGGATCGTTCTCTCCGCTGCCACTTGCGCCCCCGCCGCTGAACCGGGTGAAAAAGGGAAACCGAAGAAGGAACTGACGCGCGAAGAAATCGCCAAGCTTGGCGGATTCGAACCCGCCCCCGAAAATCCGATTCACCCTGTCGGCGTGCAACTCGAACTGATCGTCGTGGAAGTTGCGAAAGACGACGTGCTGGCGCTCTCCGAAGGATTCAAGAATCCGGAAAGATCGGACGCCACTTTTCGCGATCTCACCGCCATGATCAAAGCGAAGAAGGCAAAGCTCATCGGCTGTCCGACGGTAGAAACAAAATCCGGAAACCGCTGCGTGATCGAAGTGATCCAGGAAGTGCGATACGCGATCGAGTTTAGCCCGCAAAATGGCGGACCGGCACCTGGGCAAGCCGTTGCCAAAGACAAAGCAGATCCGGTGAAGGCGCCTCCCCACCAAATGCCGGCCGCCATCGGCGTCCTTCCTTCGTCTTTCGAAACCCGAAACATCGGCGTAACGCTCGAAGCAGAACCCATCCTTAGTCCCGATGGGAAACTGGTGGACCTGACATTTTCGCCTCAACACGTCGAACTGCTCGGCTGGGACACGCACGACGTCGAAGAGAACGGCAAAATCGTTCAGCGCATTCCTCAGCCGCGCTTTCACACAAACAAGGTTTCCAGCAACGTGACGCTCCGATCGGGAGATCGGTTGCTCGCCGGCGTCTTCGAGTCCGGAAGCGTCCCCGATAAAATGGAGCTCTTTCTCCTGAAGGCGACGGTGCGAACGGTCAAACTCAAGTAGGCGGCGAACGAGTTTTGGAGGACTCGAAGCCGGCGCGGGAAGCGGCTTCGAAAAAGCCTTTACCAAATAATACGCGCACGTAGTAATTGTCTTTGCCGCTACTCACCCGAAAGCCGCCTATCCATGTCCACCGTCCCGCATCTACCTGTTCTTCGTCTCGGCCGCAGCTACGAGAGCCTGGACAAACTGGACATCAAGGATCACCGCTCCGGCGAGGTGAAGGCGGTCGTTTCGACGATCAACGCGGGGATTTTGCGGAAGGATTTCAAGCGCTTGAAAGAGGCGCGCGCAGCGTTGGCGAAGTTTACGGTGGCGGAGCTGGTCGGGATGTCGGCGAAGGCGGGCGAGTTTTTCCTGAATGGCACCCTGCCCCTCGGCGACAAGGGGCACACGCAGAGCGCGGAAGAATATATCGCCACCTTGAGCGGCACGAGCGGTCTGCCGCACGTGATGGTGAAGCGCAACATGGCGAAGGTTCACTACGCCCTGACGCATCTCGGCGAAGTGCTGAACGGTCTCTCGCGCGGGCTGGACATGGGGATCATCGACAAGGGCTTCGGGGAGCAATTTGGGACGAAGCTTTCATTCTTTCCCACCTGCCAGGCACTGGGCCTGGTGATGCCGAGCAATTCGCCGGCGGTGAACTCGCTCTGGCTGCCGGCGATCGCGCTGAAAACGCCCGTGGTGATCAAGCCGGGACGCGACGAGCCCTGGACTCCATATCGTTTGATCCAGGCGTTCATCGCGGCAGGAGTGCCGGCGGAGGCGTTTGGCTTTTACCCGACCGATCACGAAGGCGCGGGCGAGATTTTGAAGGCATGCGGGCGGGCGCTGATCTTCGGCGATAAGGCGACGACGCAGCAGTATGCGAACACCCCGGCGATCCAGATTCACGGTCCGGGCTGGAGCAAGTTTGTGATCGGCGAGGACTGCATCGAGAACTGGCGCGAGTACATCGACGTCATTGCCTCGAGCATTTCCGACAACGGAGGACGTTCGTGCATCAATGCCAGCGCGGTGGTGGTGCCGAAATATGGCGCGGAGATTGCGGATGCGCTCGCGCAGAAGCTCGGCTCGATTGCGCCGACGCGGAATGAAGATCCGGAAGCGCGGCTCAGCGGTTTTGCGAATCCGAAGATGGCGGACTTCATCGACGGCAGCATCGAAGAGGGTTTGAAGACGCCGGGCGCAGAAGACGTGACAGCGAAATATCGCGGCGGTCCGCGCAAGACGACTTTCGAAGGCGGCACCTACCTCCTGCCGACGATCGTGCGGTGCGACAGCTTTGCGCATCCGCTCGCGAACAAGGAGTTTCTCTGCCCCTACGCCAGCGTGGTGGAATGCCCGCAGAGCGAGATGCTTGAGAAAATCGGCTACACGCTCGCGTGCTCAGCGATCACGAAGGATCCGAAGTTCATTGCGGAACTGGAAGCGTTTCCGGAGATCGATCGGCTCAACATCGGGCCGGTTTCCACGATGAAGATCTCATGGGATCAGCCGCATGAGGGGAATATGTTTGAGTTCCTCTGGAAGCGCCGGTCGATTGAGCGTGGATGGTAGGTCGAGGTGGCGCGCCTTTGGTGAACGGATGCCAGAAGTCGGAGGTCGGACGTCAGAGGTCAGGCCGACGTTGAGCGTGGCTTGATTGGGAGTGCCGTCTGTTCACTCACGCGGCCTTCGAGACGAGTTTGGCGGATCCGCTTTCGGATGGGACGCGTCTTCCAACCCGTGCGCGCGTTGACACGCCGGTTGGTATCTAAGTGCCAAGAAGGACCGCGGGTGGGCCGCTGGCGCGGCAGGCAGGATCTGCATCGATGCCGAAGGCATCACAGCTTGCCGGTGGTCACGGGATGAATGAGCGTGACCACCGGAATGGGGTGAGGCATCGCTCCC
>CBHXZU010000757.1:0-3314 GCA_966125105.1 uncultured Prosthecobacter sp. | reverse complement strand
AGCTCTCATCGAGCAGCACGGGCGCGGCAATATCGCGCGAATCGCGCCGCACCTCAGCATGGATCACGGCATCGAGATCAACTCCGGTCCGAGGGGTTGGCGGAGCACGCGGAGGATTTCGAACCGCAAACCGCGGCGCGACGCTTTTCTTCCTCAAGCGCGCGCACCCGCTCTTCCGCCGGCACCACGAAGGAGACTTTCCCGTAGAGCACGCAACCTTTGCGACCAGGCACGCAATCGGCGTTTAGCCGATGACACCAACCCGTTTCCAGGTCGAGGTGTGGGCAGGAATAGGAACTCATGGCTTCGCGGTCGATGAGGGTTTGAAGTGTTCGCCCATCCGTCGGATTGCGATTGGTGACGAGGTTTCCGCTTCAGCGGGAATCCCAACTTGCTTGCGGGCTTCGGGACTCATCCGCGAAGCGGACCATGGTGGATCCCAAACGAGATGCACATCGGCGTGCTCGATTCCTGGCATTTCGCACAGCATGGATTTTGCCGCGGCGACGAGAATGTTGCCCATCGGACAGCCCGGCGAAGTCAAAGTCATTCCCAGCCAAACGCGGTTCTCGTGGAGGACGACGTCGTAGACCAAGCCGAGGTCCACGATGTTGCACCCGAGCTCGGGATCCACGATCTCGCGCAGCGTTTCGCACACGTCGGCCAAGGTGGGAGTGGGAGCGAGAGCATTCATGACGAAACCGGGGTGGCGCGCAGTGGGAAATCGGCACTTGGCGTTGGAGTGCGGCGCAGGTGGCTGAGAACGAGGCCGGCATTGATAAGGAATGTGACCACGCTCGACGCGAGCAGGATCGAGCCCATGCCGGCCATTGTTGCGGAATGCGTCCCGGCCGCGACTGCCAGGCCCGCGAGTGCGGTCAGGTGCAGCCAGTATCCCCACGCCTGGAGCTTCGTGGAATACATCTCGACGAGCTGGGGAACCGGTCGGCGTCCAATTTCGTTACTGTAACGATGAAACCAGACGAAGAACGGAAGAATCTTTTCAAGCATCCCCAGGATCGGCATCCACAGCACTCCGATGACCCCCAACACCGCATAAACGTTCTCGCATTGGTAGGTGTGCGGAGTCGCCGGCAACCCGGGCCAGCACAGCACGATCGCGATGACGGAGAGAGGAACGAGGAGCGCGACGCCGGTGAGAAAGGTCCGCATTCCCCAGTCGAGTGCGGGCCGCATGCGAATGCGCAGGATCGCGCGAAGTTCCATTCCGAATAGCGTGAGGCCGACGATGACTGTGACTGCAGCGGCGATCCGCCATGCGCTCTGGAAGAGAATCGCCGGAATGAGTCCGGCGATACCGACATTGATCAATGCAATGGACCACCATGCGCGTCGCGTGCTTTGCACCGAGCTGATCGCAAACATTGGCACTATTCGGTAAGTGACGGCAACGGTGAGCAGAATGAAGAATCCCAGCACGCCGAGGTGCGCGTGGGCGTGCATCTGCGCGAGCGCCGGGAAGGGCGTGATCCACGGCCAGCATTTGGCGCAGGCGAGAAAGAGGCCGGCGAGCATGGTGATGATCAGCCACCCGACTGCCGAGGCGATGCCCGCGACGACGGGCGTCCAGCGGGGCACCTTTGCCAGCGTTCTTGCCATGTTGTAGGCAAAGAGCGCCACGCCCACCCCGAAGACGGAACCAAAGTGTCCCACTTGCTTCATGTCCCAATGGAGGAACATCCAAACCATTCCCGGGACGCCGATGATATGCATCCACCAGTGCCAGCGCGCCGGCCGTTCGCTGTGAAGCTTCGCCTCCAGCGCGACGGGGGTGAGTTGGTAGAGCACCCCCATGGCCACCGACCCGGCGAATCCAAGCATCACGAGATGCGTGAAGGCGATGACTCCGGGGCCGTAGTGGTATTGGGTGATCAGCGATGGCCGCGCCGCGAGCCAGCCCGCCGCAATCCCGAGCGCAATGAGACCGAAGACGATGAAGCGCAGCGGCAGTGACGCCGAAGGCGCATTTGCGGAAGAGATTCGCGGCGCATCCGGCGGCCGCTGATGACGGCATTTAGAGGTGGCGGATCCTTGTGACATAACCTTGTCCATCGGGTGACGGTTCGCATTCACCGGCGAAGCCGCGCCGAGGTAGTTCATCGAGAAGGAGGAATGGCTGACGGTCCGTGCGCGCGATTGCGCCTACGTCAGCCGCAATCGTCGCGAGCACCTCGAGGATGCGGACCATGGGCATCGGCGGCTCCAGGCCCCGCGCGTCGATACAGATCCATTCCGTCATGTCTCGACCTTCTCACGCAGATCCCCACGGCGCCTTGATGCAGGTCAAAGCTCATGATCGACTCCCATGAGAGAGTGGCGTCATCGAAGCAAATATGCCTCCTCCAACTTTCAAACGCCTGGATGTCCGCAAGCTGCTCGCGCAGGGCATCGAACCCTTTCCAGCGATTCGCAATCGCGTCGATACTCTCAAGCACGGCGAAGGGCTCGCGGTGATCGCGCCTTTCCTGCCGTCGCCCTTGATCGAGAAACTGCGCGGGGAGAACTTCAATTCACGCGTGGAACCCCAGCCCGATGGGAGCTGGATCACCTACTTCTGGCGTGAAGGCACGGAAGCCTAGTTGTGACGTTGCCTTCACCCTGCCTGCCGCGCCATGATTGACCGCATGTCCAGCCCGCTTGCTGACTTCCGAAAAATCGTTTTCGCGAACACGCTGCGCGGCTGCCAGCTCTTCACCGGATTGCCAAACGAGGATCTCGAGTTGATCTCCTCGTTCGTCATCCCAAAAGAACTCGCGAAAGGAGAATACCTCTTCCACGAAGGCTCGTCATCGGAGGGATTCTACGTGGTGCAACGGGGCTCGGTGAATGTGCATCGCGTGAGCGCCACTGGAAAGGAGCAGGTCATCTCCGTGTTTCGTGCTGGCCAATCTTTTGCCGAAGCAGCGTTGGCCAGTGCCGGCGGCTACCCGGCGAATGCGCGAGCGATCGAGCAAAGCACGATCCTCCTGGTCCCGAAGGCGGACATCCTTGGCCTCTTGCGCAACCGTCCGGAGCTTGCGCTGCGGATGCTGGGCTCGATGAGCCAGCATCTCCGAGTGATCGTCAGTCTCCTCGACGACCTCACGCTGAAGGATGTGGAAACACGTCTCGCCAACTGGCTGCTCAAGCGGTGTCCGCGTCCGATCACTGCGGCTCCCGTGGAGATTCAACTCGATCGCACCAAGCGCGTGCTGGCCGCAGAGATTGGAACGGTGAGCGAAACGCTTTCGCGGACCTTTGCTGATTTCCGGGACAAGAAGATCATCCGGGTGGTGGGTAAGGTGATCACGATC
>CBHXZU010000756.1:0-3315 GCA_966125105.1 uncultured Prosthecobacter sp. | reverse complement strand
TCGACGTGCTGCACGTCGTTCATGAGCTGCAGCGCTTGCAGAGGCGTATTGCTGCGCTCGCGCGCGGAGCAAATCTGCTCGCGGTACGGCGCGTCGAAGTTCGACATGAATGGCGCCGGCGCGGTGCGCTTGAGAAAGGTGTAGATGCTCCGGCGATAAAGCGCCGATCCGCTGTCCTGCTTGTAGTTCCGAGTGTTCGACCCGGCGAAGCCGACGGGCTCCCAGATGTTTGGCGGCTGGTAGGTCTTCACGCCTTTTCCGCCCATTTCGGAGTTTAGAAGTCCGCTGACGAAGAGCGAATTGTCGCGCAGTTGTTCCGCATCGAGGCGGAAGCGCGGACCGCGCGCGAGCAGACGATTTTCCGGGTCACGCTGCGTGAGTTCCGGGCTGACCCGCGACGAGTGGCGAAATGTCGCCGAGTTCAGCATCAAGCGGGTGAGTGCCTTCACGTCCCATTTCGATTCCCGGAAGTGGATGGAGAGCCAGTCGAGCAACTCGGGGTGACTTGGCGGCTGTCCTTGAGAGCCGAAGTCGGCCGCTGTTTTGACCAGGCCGATGCCGAAGAACTGCTGCCATAACCGATTCACGGCCACACGCGAGGTTAGCGGGTTCTCTGGAGCGACCAACCAATTTGCGAGGTCGAGGCGCGTGGCGCGCTTCGCCGGATCTTCCTTCTTCAGCGGGGGAAAGATTGCGGGCGTGCCTGGCTCCACTTTGTCGCCCGGTTTGTCGTAAGCGCCGCGCAACATCACGAAGCTCTCCCGCGGTTTTTCGAGATCGTTGAAGATGAACGTGCTCGGGATGTTCTTCTCAAACTCGTCCCGGCTCTCTCGAAGTTTTGCCACTTGAGAGACGATCGAACCGAGCGCGGCCATGGTCTCCTTGGAGACGTTTTGCAGGTAGTAATTCCGCAGGCGTTCGGCGTTCGGCGACTTCTGCGCCTTTGCTGGGCCGTCCTTCAGCACCTTCGCGAGATCCGGCGGGACTCCCGGCGTGTCCTTCGCGGTTCGCGCTTTCCACCACGCCATGAAGGAACGCTGCGGATCGTTTGCGGGATCGATCCGCCCTTTGATTCCCAGGTGATCCCAATAAACGGTGCCACCGAACTGCGTGAGCGCAAAGCCGGCGATCTTGTCGCCCGTCTTCAATCCGATCTTGTCCGCGGCGAATGCAAGGCGCGCCCATTTGCCCGCCTCGGGGAGCCCACCCATGTAGACGCGTTCGGTTGTGTTCTCTTTTCCAAAGTCGATTGCGTTGTAGTCGCCCCAGACGGCGCGGTGTTTCCACGTGCCTTGGTGGAATTGGATCATCAGAGTCTTCGGCGATTCCTTCGGGTCGATCCAGACGTTCAGGAACACCTCGGCTTCGGAAGGGATGTCGATGGGAGTGGCACCAGACTCGTAGTAGTGCTGGCTCATCTCCTTGCCCGAAAGCTTCACCGAGCGTTTGCCTGTGAGAACGGGACCGCCTTTTTCTGCGGTCGCCCATTCGAGCTTATCTCCGGCGCTTTGCACCTTGGCTCCGGCGGGGAAATCGTCATCGAGCCAAACGCTCTCGGACTCCTGCACGGCCGGGCGCGGCTCGATTGTGGCCGGGTCAACGTAGCCGAGCACCGCCGTTTTCGCGTCGAGTTCCTTCTGCTTCTCTCTGAACTGCACGTCCAATTCCGCGAGCTTCGCTTTCTGCTCGTTGGAAGGGAGCTTCAGCACCGGCTTGGTGAGCAGCGCGTTGCCGTCCATCGCTGGGTCGGCGGCGCTGTGGAAGAAGGCATACAGCGAGTAAAATTCCTTCTGCGAAAGCGGATCGAACTTGTGGTCGTGACAGACGGCGCATCCGGCGGTGAGGCCGAGCCAGGCTTGGGCGGTCGTCGCGGCGCGATCGACCGCATAACGGAAGACATATTCGGCGTCGATCGAACCGCCTTCACTCGTGGTGACGTTGCAGCGGTTGAAGCCCGTCGCGACGAGCTGTTCCGGCGTCGCATTTGGCAACAGATCGCCCGCGAGCTGTTCTACCGTGAAGCGATCGAATGGCTTGTTGTCGTTAAACGCTTTCACGACCCAGTCACGGTAGAGCCACATTTGCCGCTCGTTATCGAGGTGCAGGCCGTGCGTGTCTGCGTAACGCGCGACATCGAGCCAATGACGCGCCATTTCCTCGCCGTAGCGCGGCGATGCCAGGTAGCGCTCGACCATTTTCTCGTAAGCGTCGGCGGATTGGTCCGAGAGGAATGCATCGAGTTCGGCGAAGGACGGAGGAAGGCCCGTTAGCGCGAATGAGACACGGCGGATAAGTGTTGGTTTATCGGCTTCGGGCGAAAGCGTGAGGCCTTCGCGGTGCAATCGGTCGGCGATAAATTGATCGATCGCATTACGCGCCTGCGGAGCTGCAGCGGGCGGCTCGACTTTCACTGGCGGCTCGAAGGACCAATGCTTTTGATATGCGGCGCCCTGCTCGATCCAAGCCTTGAGCAATTCCTTCTCCGCTGCGGACAGCGTCTTGTGGCTGTCGGGCGGCGGCATCTGCTCGTCTTCGTCGGTCGAGTTGATGCGCGTCCAAAGCTCGCTTTTCGTCAGGCTGCCGGGGACGATTGCGGTGACGCCATCATTGTCTGCGAATGCTCCCTCGGCGAGGTCGAGACGAAGGTCGGCTTTGCGATGCTTGGCGTCGAAGCCGTGGCAGTAGAAGCATTTGTCCGAGAGGATCGGCCGGATGTGCTGATTGAACGAGATGCGTTCCGGGAGCGCGGCAGAAAGATTCGCAACGAGCGCGACGCTGGCGAGCGAAGTTATGGCGGAGAGACGAGGCATGCGCAAAAAAGGCTGGCTGGGAGATAATCCACCTATCGCCCCATTTCTTCGGCCCTCAACGCCGATTATTCGCGCCTCTGGATGAACCCGTTAACTTTGGGACGCTCCTAAAAACTTCAAGCGCCCCGAACCTTGAAGAAGATCCGAGGCGCTTGGTTGGAATGGGTTTACGTCTGCGCGCTTAGAAGCCGAAGCTCAGGACCACGCCCGGGCGGCGGTGGTAGTAGTGGCTGCGCGGATAGTAGTAGCTCGGATAGCTCGAGTAGTAATAGGAGCGATACGGGCTGTAGTAGCGCGGGTAGCTGCTGTAATAACGCGGATAAACGCGGTAGTAGCTCCGCCCGTAATCGTAATGATGATGGTGATGCCGGGAATGATGGCGATCACGCGCCTGGGCTTGAGGCGCAAACATCGTCACACCGATCAGAGCGAGGAATGCAAAGAGTAAGGTTTTCATGATGTCGTTCTTTCAATTCGACGGAACCTTCGGTCGTTCCATTCAAGT
>CBHXZU010000755.1:0-3320 GCA_966125105.1 uncultured Prosthecobacter sp. | reverse complement strand
GCGGAGCCACTGAAGATCTTCATCTCGGTTGGTGGACGATTTACCATTAGGCGAAAGGGGCGCGACTCTAGGCACCGAAGGTCTCTTGGCAACGGCTTTTTGCGTGGGATTCCTGAGGGACGTAATCGCTTTCTGCACGGATCGCTCGCCATCTCCGTATTGAGGGCGGTGATGGAGGTTTCCACGCGGGCCTGCTAAAACGCGTTTCTACGCAACAAAGCGCCCGGATCCGGACGGAGGGATCGAATCTCGGGAAGAGGCCGCGGTAATGCGCCATTTACCCTGGAACGCAGGAACGAAACAGGAAGTTTCCTGGCCTTTTTGCTTCGGCATTCCGGTATTCGAAGCTTGTTCCATTCCGTTCTCTCGCTATGAGTTGCAGCAAGGCATGGATAGCGCCCAGCCAGCGACGCGCGCCTGCTTCGCGTTTGTTTTCAAGCCGCGGGGTCAGGGACGCGCCTGCTTGTTGGTTTCTCAAAGCGGTTGCGGGCGCGGCCTTCGAGGAGACTAAAGATGACGACCCTTCGCCGATTCTCCGCGGTCGAATTGGTCGTTTCCCTCCTCGCCTTGGTCGTGATCGCGCCGTTCGTGGATCAATTCAAACACGGCGAATTCGTCATTACGTGCCTCATGGTGCTCGTCCTCGTGGCCGCCGTGCTCTGCGTGGGTGCCCGGCGATGGACACTTGTCGTCGCCGCGTTGCTGGCAGTGCAACTCGTGGTTGCCAGGACGGTCAGTTACTTTTGGCCGCAAAATCTTCCGGTGGCCGTGACCTACCTTGCGGCGCTGGCATTCTGCGCATTCGTCGTCTGCCAGTTGCTTCGTTTTGTCATGGCGGCTCCCCGAGTGACCACCGAAGTCCTGTGTGCCGGTGTCGCCGCTTATATGCTCACCGGCTTGGGATGGAGCGCGGCGTACCTTCTCGAATCACAAGTCAGGCCGGATGCCTTTGCGTTTAGCAACGTCCGAGACTCCGGTCATGTCATGGGGAACTTCGAGGCGTTCTACTTCAGCCTCATCACCCTCACGACTGTCGGTTATGGCGATATCACCCCGGTCTCTCGCGTTGCCCGGATGCTGGCGGCTACGGAGGCGATGGTCGGCGTGCTTTACATCGCGATCCTGATCGCGCGTTTGGTTTCGCTATATGCATCGGGAAGCGAGGCAGAGGAGGACCGCGGACCGTGAACTTACCAATTCTGGAGGCAGGCAACCAACCAGTATTGGGATGTTGTTTGTGATCTTCCCACATCCCGGCATAACCGCTTTGCTAACTTAACCGTTCCTCCAGTCATGGCTTTCCAGATCAATTGCCCTCGCTGCCGATTGCTCATTGAAGTGACCGGTGCTGATGTCGGCGCCGTGTGCTCCTGCCCGCAGTGTGCGACCAGTTTTACCGTTCCCAGTCCGCCTCCTCGCCCCAAGGTAATTGCCCACGGCTCGCCGTTGCCTACTGGAGCGCCGGGCCGTCCAGCAGCAGCGCCAAAGCGGCGGCGCAAGGGGCCAGAAGGGTGGGTTCTCGGGCTGGTGCTTTTCCTGGTTTTCCTCGCCTTCCAGATCTACGTGGAGTTTTTCGATCGTCCCGCAAAGTTTCCGAAGCTGGAACCGCCGAGGTTATTTGAATCTCTACAACCCTCCAATCCGATCGAAACCGTGGTGAAGGCCGATCGTGACGCAAAAGGGAAAATCCTCTTTTCCATTGTGGCCGATCCAGAAGCTATTCACCAAGTCATTCGCGAACTTAGCGCGCTGGATGTTACGCAGTGTCCTGGCGACATTCGCGCTGCACACACACAAATCGTGGGTCACTTCCGCGCTTTTGCCGCCGAGAGCAAAGCACTCACGAAACAGATCCTTGACGGATCGGACCCGAATATTGGGAAATCCGTTACTGCCACGATAGACAGGCGGCGCGCGCTCCTGAATGCCGCGCTTCACGAGCTCAACGTGCTGGCGGCAAACTACGGCGTGCGGGTGGCTGAGTAGCCGGTCCGTTTCCGGCTTGCGTTCCGGATGGGAAAACTTGTGTCTCCGCGTCGGTCTTTTCCCAACGGATGCGACTCGTTATCATCGCGCTCCTCGGTGCGTCGAAAGAAGAACGCGCCGAAGGATCAGTTCGTCCTTCGGCGCGCGTGTTTCTTTAACTCTTAGCCGAGCTCACCAAGGCAACTTCTCGCCAAGGTGGACGTAGGTTCCGTTTGGGCCGTCGGCGGGGAGGGTGGCCAGGGCCACGCTCGTTTTGGCGCCGTCGGGAATCTCCAACTGCGCGCCTTCGCCGCCCATCTCGGTTTTCACCCAGCCGGGGTGCGCGGCGTTTACTTTGATCGACGTGTCGCGCAACTCGTAGGCGAGCTGCACGGTCCAGGCGTTTACGGCCGTCTTCGACACGTTATACGCCGGCAACTTGAAGTCGTAGATGAACGAGGTTGGGTCGCCGTGCAGCGTGTTCGAACCGAGGATGCTCGAGAGGTTCACGATGCGGCCGGCTTCGCTCTTCTTTAGCAGCGGCAGGAAGGCCTGCGTGGTGGCGATGAGGCCGAAGACGTTGGTGTCGAACGTCTGCTTCCACGTGTCGATCGTCTGCTCGCTGACCTTCTTGGTCGGGTCATCGAGCATGATGCCCGCATTGTTTACGAGGATGTCGAGCCGGCCAAACTCTTGTTCGACCGCTTTCGCCGCCTCTTGGATGCTTTTCGCGTTGGAGACATCCAGCGCGATCGGCCGGACATCGAGGCCCTCCTTGCGGAGTTTCTCCGCTGCCGCCACGCCCTTTGCCGCATCCCGCGAGCCGAGCAGGACGGTGATTTTTTGCTGTCCGAGTTGGCGCGCGGTTTCGAGCCCGATGCCCTTATTCGCGCCGGTAACGAGAGCGAGTTTCGTGATGTTCATGGTTTTCTTCTGATGGATTGCGTTCTTCTGAATTGAGTGGCGATTGCCGAATCAGGCTTTGCCGCCGAAGGTCACGTAGTCATCGAGGTCGAGAAGCTCGGTCCATCCCGCAATGTCCTCACGAGTGGTGGTGAGTTTCGCGACGAGTTGCGCGAAGTAGCCCAGCGTCTCGGCATCGCTATCCGGCGGGC
This sequence comes from uncultured Prosthecobacter sp., assembly GCA_966125105.1. Classification (GTDB taxonomy): domain Bacteria; phylum Verrucomicrobiota; class Verrucomicrobiia; order Chthoniobacterales; family Chthoniobacteraceae; genus SXWH01. The sequence goes on along the minus strand of CBHXZU010000755.1, from coordinate 240 downwards.
GATTCTGCATATAATCGCTCCACTGCTTGATTTCCCACGCGCCACGCTTGGGTTTCGCATTTTCCGAGATCCAGGTGAGGATTTCGCCGTCCCCTTTGCCCGTGGCGAGTTCCTTGAGCAACGCCTCCGGATCGATCCCCGTGAAATTGAGGAAGTGCTGATCAAGCGGGCAATTGTAGTGGTACTCGCCGTTTTTGCCCACCAGCGTCTCGCGGCCTTTGTCGAGCATGCGCGGGAGCA
>CBHXZU010000754.1:0-3327 GCA_966125105.1 uncultured Prosthecobacter sp. | reverse complement strand
AGATGCTCGACGTCATTTTGGAAGAAGAAAATGCGGGAGCGCTCGGCGGACGGCTGCTTTTGCGGTGGTTCAACGCCCATTGGGTGGAGAAAGCCATCGTCGCCGGCCACCGCCTCGTCGTTTACGGCAAGCCCAAGGTCAGCGGCGCCCAAATCGTGATGACTCACCCGGATTTCGAGGTGGTGGACGAGGATGAAGACGTAAGCATCCACCTGCGCCGCATCGCGCCGGTTCACCCTGCGGGAGAGGGAGTTTCACCGAAGTTGATCCGCCGCTTGGTGTGGGATGTCCTTAATAGACTCGACTCGCGGTCGATCGAGCAACTGCTCCCCTCGCGCCTTGATCGGATGAACCGCTGGGATGCGATCCGGCAGATTCATTTTCCAGATTCGTGGGAGAGCCTGGAGACAGCCCGCCGCCACCTCGTGCTGGAGGAGTTCCTGGGGATGCAGCTCGCGGTTGGTCTTAAGCGCCGCGATCAGCAGGCACTACCGGGTGAAGCCCACGCCGCACCCGGCCACCTCCTGAAGCGCCTGCTGGATTCCCTCCCCTTCCCGCTCACCGGCGCCCAGACGCGCGCAATCTCCGAGATTCGGCAGGATCTTGCCTCCGCGCGCCCGATGAGCCGGCTGCTGCACGGTGATGTGGGCGCCGGCAAAACCTTCGTCGCTCTCGCCGCGATGCTGCTCTGCGTGGAGAGCGGGTACCAGGCGGCGCTGATGGCCCCCACTCAGATCCTTGCCGAGCAGCATTATGCCAATTTCCGCAGGTTGCTCGATCCGCTCGGCATTCGCGTCGCGCTACGCACGGGATCGAAGTCCGCCAGCACGCCCGATCTCCCCTTGTTCGCCCCCGGCACCACCGCGGCGGAACCCGTGCCGGGCTTCGGAAATATCCCCCATATCCTGGTCGGGACGCATGCGCTTCTTTACGAAGGCGCAGAGTTCACGAAGCTCGGCCTTGCCGTGGTCGATGAGCAGCACAAGTTCGGCGTGCTTCAGCGCGCGCGCCTTCGGGCGAAAGGCGCAGCTCCCGATGTCCTCGTGATGACCGCCACGCCCATTCCGCGCACGCTCACGATGACGCTGTACGGCGATCTCGACGTCTCCACGCTCGATGAACTGCCAGCCGGCCGAGGGAAGATCATCACCGGGGTCCGCTCGGCGAAAAAGCTCCCAGAGGCGGCGAAGTTCCTGAAAGAACAGATCGAAGCTGGGCGGCAGGTCTACATCGTCTATCCCCTCGTGGAGGAGAGCGAGAAATCTGAGGCGAAAGCCGCGACGACGGAGTTCGCCAAGTGGTCCGAACTGCTGGCGCCGGCGAAATGCGAGCTCCTTCACGGACGCATCCCGCCGGAAGAAAAGGATGCGATCATGCAGCGCTTCCGGGCCCGTGAGGCACAAGCCCTCATCGCGACAACCGTGATCGAGGTGGGCATCGACGTCCCCAACGCCACGGTGATGCTCATTGAAAACGCCGAGCGCTTTGGCCTCGCGCAACTGCACCAACTCCGGGGTCGCATCGGTCGCGGCGGCCACAAGAGCTACTGCATCTTGATCCCGTCCACCGACGAGCCGGAGGCGATGGAAAAGTTGAAAGTGATGGAAGCGACGACCAATGGCTTTGAGATCGCCGAGGCGGATTTGCGGCTGCGTGGTCCGGGCGACCTGCTTGGCACGGCGCAGAGCGGCTTGCCGCCATTGAAACTGGGCGATCTTTTCCGCGACGCGGACCTCATGAAACTGGCGCGAAACCACGCCTTTCTCGTCTTCGAGCGCGATCCGCAACTCGAACAACCCGAACACGCAGGCTGCCGGAAATTGCTCGCGAATGCCCGGGGCGCTATCCTATCCGACGTCAGTTAAACCATGGAACCACGCCGCATTCTGCTCTTCATCGTCATCGGGCTCCTCGCGGCATTCGCGTGGTATCGTTACGATCACCGCTTGCCCCGCGTGCCGGAGACGTTCACGCCGGCCGAGGCGCCGAAGTTCGACCTCGAGGATATGAAGGTCCTCGCCGCGATGGATTCGGAATACACCCGCCTCGTCGAATCCGTGGTGCCGAGCGTCGTGAGCATCACCAGCTCGGTGAACGTGCTGCAGCCGCTTCCGCTCACCATCGAAGATCTCGTTCGCGGACGTCAGCGCGCCCAGTGGGCCAAAAACACGTCTCTCGGCAGCGGCGTGATCGTTTCCAAAGAAGGCCACATTCTGACAAACCATCACGTGATCGCCGGCATGACGGAGATCCGCGTGCAACTCACCGACGGTCGCAACGTTCCCGCCCGATTGGTCGGCAGCGAGCCCGCCACCGACATCGCGGTGCTGGTGATGAACGAAAAGAACGTCGTTCCCCTCGCGCTCGGCAACAGCGACGGCATCCGAGTCGGGCAGCAGGTCTTTGCCGTCGGAAATCCATACGGGCTGGAGGAGAGTGTTTCGCGCGGAATCGTCAGCGCCAAGGGGCGCAAGACCACCACGGACAGCGGCGTGGAATTCATTCAGCACGACGCTGCAGTGAACCAAGGTAACTCGGGAGGCCCGCTGCTGAACATCCGGGGCGAGATCATTGGCATCAATTCCCAGATTTACAGCCAGACCGGCGGCTTCCAGGGCATCTCGTTCGCGATTCCATCCAACACGGCCAAGCGGATCATGGATAGCATCATCAAGCGCGGCCGAATGACGCGTCCCTTCCTCGGGGTGAGCATGCAAGTGGTCACTCCGGTGCTGGCGAGAAATTTCGCCCTTCCCGACACGTCGGGCGCGCTCATCACCCAGGTGGTAAAAGGTTCCCCGGCGGATCAGGCGGGCATTTTGCCGGGAGACGTGGTGCGTTCCGTCGATGGGAATGCCATCAAAGATGCCCACCAATTCCGGGAATTCATTGAAACCGCCGAAGTTGGACGCACCGTCTCGCTCGGAATCATGCGTGGCGGTCGCGAGGGAACGACCAAGGCGACGTTCACCGAATTGCCACGCGAAGCGCTCAGCGCGCCTTCCCTTCAGTAGCGCGCTGCCCCATGCGGCGCAGGTCGTCGCCGATGTTGTGCGCGAGCTGGATCATCTCCGTAGCCTCGCGATGCGGCAGGTGCTCGATGCAGTTCTGCTCCCAAACAGCCAGCCACACGGCGAAGTGCTCCGGTTCGAGCCGCAGGAAAATGTGTTTCCCCATTCCGCCCGCGTAATTGCTCGGGCCGCCGGTCATGAGGGACCAGAAATCGATGATCAGCCGAATGTGCGACGGCCAGTCGTGCACGTGCGCTTTGAAGATCGTCGCGACCTCAGGCTCATAGCGAACCTTGGCGTAAAACCATTTCACCAG
>CBHXZU010000753.1:0-3330 GCA_966125105.1 uncultured Prosthecobacter sp. | reverse complement strand
AGCGGAGACGGCGCGGACGGGCAGGCCGAGCAGAGTTTGCACGCGTTGCGGGATTCCGGGGATCAGCGCGCCGCCGCCGGTGAGATACACCGGGCGGGCGTCGAGCGCCGCCAGCGTGGCCGAATCAAGATTGCGCGTGAAAGAGGCGAGAGGAGCGAGCGTGGATTCCACTCCGCGTTCAATGGCCGCCGAGATCAGCTCGCGAGGCAGAGCGTGCTTGCGCGGGAAGTGATGGCCAGTCTCGTGGGCGTTGGCCAGGATCATGCCGCCGATTCCGTCGGGAAGTCCGACGTGTTGCAGCAGGCGATTGCACTCTTCATCGGTTACATCGAGGCCGGTTGCCTGGACGATCGATTGACGCACTTCCGTCCGAAAAGTCGCGCAGCCACCGCGCACTGCCGCAGAAGCCAAAAGGCAGCCTTCGGCGAGGAGGGCGCAATCCGCCACGCCTTCGCCGATGTCCATGACCATGCAAACTTCATCGCTGCCCACATCGGCACCCGCGCCGATCGCCGCCGCCAGGGGCTTTGGCACGATGTAGACCGCGCCACCGCTCGCGCCGCGAATGGCTTCGATCAAGTTGGCGCGTTCGATGTCCGAGGCATCGCTCGGCGCGGCTGCCAGCACCCGCGAGGGGCGGCGTCCGGACCGTTGCACGCGGCGGAACATCGGATCGAGCACCTCGCTGGCGAGGCTCGGGTTCAAAACCGCCCCGCCGCGAACCGCCGACTGAGCTCCGACGCGAGTCGGTCGTTCGAGGTAAGAGGGCGAGCGTTCCGTTGAGACTCGGGTGAGCGCAGATCCGAGGTCGACTGCGACATCAGGATTGCGGGTTTTGCGGGTGAGTATGCCGATCATGGCGGTTTTAAAGCACGCATGCCTAATTAGCATGCGGCTCGCCACGGATCCCCTCACGCGTTCACAGGGAACAAACCCGTAACAGCATTAACGATTTTGAGGCGTCTGGCGGCCCTATTTGAGCCGATCGAAGCTCTTTTGGAGGATCTCCCAGTCGGCCGCGCCGCCAACCTTCGCCTTATGCTCGGCAATAAGCCGCGCTTCGTTCGCATTTTTGGTAGGGCGACTCACTTTGTAGAAGAGCCCGAAGACCCCCGGCCACGGCTGATCGGCCAGCTTATAGGCGGCGTATTCGTCCTCCACATTGTGGTCCTTTGGAACCTCCTGGAAGGCGCCGCCCTTGCGCGGATTTGCCGCATCGAAAGCCCCTTCGTAGAACTCTTTGCATTCGCTGAGGCACTCGATGAAAGAGAAGCCGTCGTGGTCCATCGCCTGCTCCATGAGTTGGAGCAAATGAGGGAGGTTCGTGGCCGTTGCACGGGCCACAAAAGTAGCGCCGGCGGCGATGGCCTGTTTCATCGGATTGATCGGCCGATCCTGCGATCCCCACGTATCGGTTTTGGACTTAAACCCAATGGGTGAAGTGGGCGAAGTCTGCTTCTTCGTCAGCCCGTAAACGAAGTTATCCATGACCACATAGGTCATCTTCACATTTTTGCGGGCCGTGTGGTTGAAATGATTTCCGCCAATCGAAAAGGCATCGCCGTCGCCGCCGAACGCGAAAACATGCAAATCCGGTCGCGAAAGTGAGACTCCACTCGCAAAGGCGAGGGCGCGGCCGTGGATGAAATGCGCCCCGTGCGCCTGCACGAAATAGGGAAAGCGCGAGGAACACCCGATGCCAGCGACCGTGGTGATCTTCTCGTGGTGCATCTTCCGCTTCTCGATGAGCTTGTAGTAGAGCGCGAGGACGCTGAAGTCGCCGCAACCCGGGCACCACGTGGGATGATCGGCGGCGGTCTCTTTCTTGGTTAGCGCCTTGCGTTCCGCGGGAAGCTCGGCGGTGCCGGTCGTCGCGGTCGTGCGGGAGAGGTTTTCGAAAGGGATGGAAAGGCTCATGTCCGGGTAGAGGTAAGAAAGTTACTTGGTGAGTTTGGCGACGCCGGCGAGGATCTCGCGGACCTTCCAAGTGAGGCCGTCTGTCTTGGTCAGGCTCTTGATCTTCGGATCCGCGAAGCGGCTGCGGAGGAGCGAGGCGAATTGCCCGTTCCCATAGTAACCTTCGTCATTCAATTCCGCGACGACCACGTGGTTAAAGGCCTCGAAGATCTTCTCGAGACCGTTCGGCAGCGGGTGAATGTATTTAATATGCAGCGCGCTCACCGCTTCTCCGGCGGCCCGCGCTTGCTTCACGGCCTCCTGCAGCGGTCCTTGCGTGCTGCCCCAGCCGACGAGCAGGACATTGCCCTCGGGGGCGCCGTAAACCTTTGGCACCGGCAGCTCGGCGGCCAGCTTCTGATACTTGGAGCGCCGCTTGGCCGTCATTGCCGTGTGCATCTTCGGCGAGCCGCTCGGGTGGCCGAGTTCGTCGTGCTCCAGGCCGGTCACCACCGGGTAGACGCCGCTGGCCACAAACGTTCCGGGCGCGATGTGCCGGGTGATGCCGTCGGGCGAGGAAAGATCGTAAGGCTTGTGATCCGGCACCGGCGTGAGGTCCGCGCTGATATCCTGGCAAACCTTCTGCAGGTCCGGCTGAAGGAAGGCCTCGATCCGCGTGGCGATGCCCTGGTCCGTAATGAGCAGGACCGGCGTGCTGTATTTGCGCGCGATATTCACCGCCTCGATCGCCGTGTAGAAGCAGTCCTCCACACCGGCGGGCGCGAGCACCACGCGGGGGCTGTCACCGTGACCGCCATAACACGCGATATTCAGGTCGCTCTGCTCCACATTGGTCGGCATGCCCGTGGAGGGACCGCCGCGCTGGACGTCGATCACCACGAGCGGCATTTCCGCCATGCTCGCCCAGCCGATCGCCTCGGTTTTCAGGGAAATGCCCGGGCCGCTCGAGCCCGTGACCGCCACCCGGCCGCCATAGCTGGCGCCGATGGCCATCGAGACCGCCGCAATCTCGTCTTCAGTCTGCACAAACGTGCCGCCGTATTTCGGGAGTTCCCGGCGGAGCAATTCCATGATGTCGCTCCACGGGGTGATCGGGTAGCCGGCGCCGAACCGCACGCCCGCCGCCAGCAGTCCGTAGGCGAGCGCTTCGTTGCCGCTCATCACCACCTGCGTGTGGCCTACGTTTTCACCGGGGGCGAACCGGTATTGCTCGATCAAGCCCTGGATCTGGTGCCCGTATCCCGAGCGGAAGCAGGTCAGCGCCGTCTCGGCGACGCTCGGATCCTTGCCCGTGAACCGCTCGCGGATGAGTCGCTCCAGTTTCTCCACGTTCAGGTCGAAAATGCGCGCGATCAGCCCGAGCGCGTAGACGTTCTTGCCCTTGCCCGTGCCCGTGCCGCCCACGGCCTCCAC
>CBHXZU010000752.1:0-3330 GCA_966125105.1 uncultured Prosthecobacter sp. | reverse complement strand
GAAGCGGAGGAGATGACTTCGGAGAAGATCATCGAGCGCGTGTTCGCAAACCTGCCCGTTCCCTAGGGACAAACGATTCCTCAGGGAGAGCCATGACGGAGACGCCACGCGAGATCCTAAAGAAGATTCGTCAACTCGAGCTGAAGACGCGGGGAATGGTGAACACCGCGTTCTCGGGTCAATACCGCAGCGTGTTCAAAGGCCGCGGCATGAACTTCGAGGAAGTGCGCGAATATCAGCCGGGGGACGAAGTGCGCGCGATCGATTGGAACGTCACCGCGCGCATGGGCGATGCGTTCATCAAGAAGTTCACCGAAGAGCGGGAACTTACCGTGATGCTCGTCGTCGATGTGAGCGCTTCGGGCGAGTTCGGCAGCGTGAACCTGAGCAAGCGCGAGTTGGCCGCCGAGGTCGCGTGCCTCTTCGCCTTCAGCGCGATCCGCAACAACGACAAGGTCGGCTGCATTCTGTTTTCGGATCACGTCGAGCTCTACATCCCTCCGGCGAAGGGGCGCGGACACTGCCTGCGGATCATTCGCGAGATCCTGTTTTTCGAGCCAAAGGGCCGCGGAACGGATATCGCCGGCGCGCTCGTGAACTTGAATCGCGTGATGCACCGCCGCGCCGTGGTGTTCTTGTTGAGCGATTTCCAGGCGCCCGATTTTCGCAAGCCGCTCAGCGTTGCGGCGCGCCGGCACGATCTCGTGGCGATTCCGATTATCGATCCGCGAGAGATGGAATTGCCCGACATCGGCCGCGTGGTGCTCGAAGACGCCGAAACGGGCGAACGGCTCGTGGTGAATACGTCAGATCGCAAAGCGCGCGTCCGATACGCGGAATACATGGCCTCGCTCCACGAATCGCTGCCGAACATTTTCGCCCGCTACGGGGTGGACACAATCTCGCTGCAAACAGATGCGGATTACGTGCCGGCACTCCGGCGCTTCTTCCGAAACCGCGAACGCCGGATGGCCCTCGGATGATGCTCGCGATCATTCAAACTTCAGAACCCGATCCTCTCGCCGGGCTTCGCGGAAATCTCGGCCCGGTGGACGTGCCGTGGCCCACGTGGGTGTGGGTGTGCATCGGCTTCGGCGCAGCCGTCGTCGTAGCTCTGCTCGTTTGGCTCGGTTATTGGCTCGCGCACCGCAAACCGACGACCGTTCCCCCCACCCCTCGCCAGATCGCGCTCCGCGCGCTGGATGAGCTCCGCGCCCGCGCCCCGCACACGGAACCGTATGAGTTCAGCGTCGCTGTCTCCGATGTGCTGCGAACCTATGTCAGCGCTCAGTATAAAATGCGCGCGACGCAGCAGACGTCGCCCGAGTTCCTCAACAGCATCAGTGCCGCGGCGGAGTTCACGCAGGAAGATCGCGAACTGCTCACCGTCTTTCTCGATCGCTGCGATCTGCTGAAGTTTGCGCGGATCGAGGCCCGCGAGGAAGAAAACGCCGAACTGCTTCGCGCCGCAGCGGCTTTTGTCCAGGGGGCTCGCGCATGAACTTCGACACCTTCCAGTTCGCCTCGCCCTGGTGGCTCCTCGGCCTGATCGCTGTCCCGCTGCTCGGCTGGATGATCGGCGGAAAGAAAGGGGCGGCGGCAATTCGCTTTTCGAGCCTCGAGGGAGTCCGCGCCGTGGGCCGGCCGGCTCGTGGCGGGTTTGGTGGATTCCGGCATTTCGGCTGGCTGCTCGCGCTAACGCTTTTCTTCGTCGCGCTTGCGCGTCCACAGCTTGGAAACACGCAGGACATCACGCAGTCGTCCGGCGTGGACATCGTGCTGGCGCTGGACGTTTCCTCCTCGATGCTCGCGGAGGATTTCACGATCGGCGGTGAGCGCGCGAATCGGCTCGATGCCGTGAAGGATGTGACCCGCCGTTTCATCGATGGCCGGCCGAATGACCGCATCGGCATCGTCGCCTTTGCCTCCCTCCCTTATCTCGTCAGTCCACTTACGCTCGATCACGGCTGGCTCGAAAAAAACCTGGAGCGACTTCGCATCGGCCTCGTTCATGACGGCACCGCGATCGCGGCGGCCATCGGCAGCGCGGCGAACCGGCTCAAGGGTCGCGAGTCGAAGAGCAAAATCATGATCCTGCTCACTGATGGCGACGAAACCGTGCAATCAAGCATCACGCCGGTGACCGCCGCCGAAGCCGCTAAGACGCTTGGGATCAAAATTTACACCATCGCCGCAGGCACCCGTGGCATGGCTCCGTATCCGGCCGGACGCGACCTTTTCGGCAACGTCACTTACCGCAACATGCCAGTCTCGGTGAATGAAGACGCGCTGAAGCAGATCGCAGAAATCGGTGGCGGAAAGTTCTTCCGAGCGACGGACTCCAAATCCCTGGAGGACATTTTTGCCAGCATCGACCAACTCGAGAAGACCGAGGTGAAGCTGAAGCGCTCCGTGCAATGGCGGGAAATTTTCGCCTGGATCGTCGCGGCCGGCATGATCACCGCAGTGTTGCAGGCTCTCTATTCGCTGACCGCCGGGAGGACGCTGCCATGAGAGGTTTTTCGGAGTTCACCCTCGCATTTCCCGAGGCGCTCTGGGCGCTCGCGGCGCTGCCTTTTCTCGTCGCGCTTTATTTCGCCGCCGACAATCATCGGCGTGTCGCGCTGAACTCCTTTCTCTCTGCCCGGTTGCAGCCGCGGTTGGCCGCGGGAGTGAGTCCCGCAAAGCGGCGCCTCTCGTTCACCTGCTTCCTCCTCGCGCTGGTGCTGGCCCTTCTGGCGCTGGCGCAGCCACGCTGGGGATTCACCTGGGAGGAGCGGACCAGTCGGGGCCGGGACGTGATCATCGCCATCGACACCTCCCGCTCGATGCTGGCGCAGGACCTCAAGCCGAGCCGCATGGCGCGTGCCCAATTTGCCGCGCAGGATCTGCTGAGCACTTTGCGTGGTGATCGCGTGGGGCTGGTCGCCTTCGCCGGCACAGCGTTCCTGCAGGCCCCGCTCACCGCGGATTACGACGCGGTCCGGAATGCTTTGAACGAGGTCGATTCGGAACTCATTCCCCGCGGCGGCACGAACCTGGCGGAGGCCATCGCGACCGCGGAAGATGCTTTCGGCAAAGGCGAAAGCGAGCACCGCGCGTTGATCATTTTTACGGATGGCGAGGAGTTGGAGGCCGATGCCGTCGAGGTAGCAAAGAACGCAGCGAGCAAGTTCCGCATTTTCACCGTGGGCCTCGGCTCCGCGGAAGGCGGTCTAATTCCCGTGCCCAATGAACGCGGCGGCACGGATTTTGTCCGAGATGACCAAGGCCAATACGTGACGTCGCGGCTCGACGAAGGTCGCCTGCGGGAGATTGCGGAAGCCTCAG
>CBHXZU010000751.1:0-3334 GCA_966125105.1 uncultured Prosthecobacter sp. | reverse complement strand
CTGACGAGCTTCGGAACGGTTTGAACCGCCTCGACGAAATACTGATCGTCATCCGCCGGTCCTGGCTCGGTGAAGAGCAAGTCAAATGCGACGACCGCAGGGTCGTTTACCGAAAGAAGCTTGCACAGATCCGCGTGACGTTCGCGAAGCCAGGGCCATCGGCCGAAGCTGGAGAGGGAGCTTTCATCGATCCCGACGAGAAGAATCCTGGGATCAGGAAGCGGATCTTGGGGCGCTCGAGCACGAAACCGCAGATCCATCGAAAGATTCTCGAGCTGCTGGAAGAGATTGCTTCCTCCAAACAGCAGGATGGCCGCAGCGACGGCGATCGGTGCGACCAGGTCGTACACGATCGAAGCACGCCATTTTCCGGTCAGCGCACTCTTCAGTGTTTGAAGCAGCGGTGGCACCCGGAATGGATCTGATCACCGGTTAGCTAGGAAGGCGAATCAAAACGGGGCGCTCGAGAAATATAGGCGATTTTTGCGCAGCATATACAATTAGCGGCAGCATGTGCTCTCAAGGGAATATGAGCGGGGTGGCAGAGGGAGCACTTGATGAGGTGTTGGGCAGGATCGTCTCCGGGCCGTCTGACAGAGGGTTTCGCGTGTATCTCTAATGTTTCTAATGCGGTGGCGGAAAAGACCGTATCCGTTTGTCGCGCGACTTATGCTATCCGCCGCCGCTATGTCCGACTCCATCCCCAGCATAGTAGAAACGCTAATATCCGAAGCGCACGATCAGTTTAAGGAATGCGACGAAGGCACGGTGGCAACGTATATACCGGAACTCGGAAAGGCCGATCCCCGCCACTTCGGGGTCTGTGTGATGTCGGTGGACGGGGATTGCTTCCAGGCCGGCGACTGCGACGTGGAGTTTACGATTCAGTCGATCTCAAAGCCGTTTGTGTATGCCATGGCCCTTACGCAGCACGGGCGGGATAAAGTTTATCAGCGAATCGGCGTCGAACCGAGCGGGGATGCGTTCAATTCCATCATCCTCGATCAGCAGACCAACCGTCCGTTCAACGCGATGGTGAACGCAGGCGCAATCGCTGTAGCTTCATTGATCCAGGGCGCGACGCTGGCCGAGCGATCGGAGGCACAGTTGGCTGTATTTAGCGCCGCAGCAGGGCGGCGTCTCCGGATCGATCAAAACGTTTATCGTTCGGAGACGGAGACCGGCCATAGGAATCGCGCCATTGCCTGGCTCATGCGGAATTTTGACATGATCGATGGAGATGTGAACGAGATCCTGGCCCTATACTTTCAACAGTGCTCGATCCTGGTGACCGCGCGCGACCTTGCGGTAATGGGCGCGACGCTCGCCAATATGGGCACAAACCCAATCACCGGCGAAAATGTCTTCGAGATGGGGTGTATCCAGGATGTCCTCTCAGTAATGCTGACCTGTGGCATGTATAATTATTCTGGGGAATGGGCATTTCGCGTGGGGGTCCCAGCGAAAAGCGGTGTCGCGGGAGGCATACTCGGTGTCGTAAACCGGCAGTTGGGAATTGGCACGTATTCGCCCAAATTAGACTCGAGAGGCAATAGCGTCCGCGGTGTGAAAGCGTGCACTTTCCTTTCCGAGGAACTGGGGCTCCATGCATTTAACTTCATGAATCACGGATCTCATTTCTTAAAGAATATGATGGAGCGTGACATCCTAAATGATGCCGGTTAACTAAGCGTTATGAAGCCGCGAAAGTCCGCTCAATTTCGCGCGAACGCTTCGAGCAGGCAGGAGTGGTTTTTGGGCAAATCCGTCGTCTGCAGGGGAACGTTGATTTGCAGCATTGCCGCATTGTGCTTTGCCGGGAAGTCGATCGCCAATCCGCTTGGAGAGAAGGTGAGATTTGGATCCGCGGATTTCACTCGGGAGAGGAGCAGTTTGGAGATTCGTCAGGTATCCGAGAGGCTCGTGGTGGATTGGCAGAAGTTTTCGATTGAGAGTGGCGAACGGACCCGCTTCGTCCAGCCCAGTTCAAACGCAGCAGCGCTCAATCGAGTGTCTGGAGGAGACCCGTCCAGGATTTACGGTTCTCTACAAGCGAACGGGAAGGTGATCCTGATTAATCCCAATGGAATTGTGGTTGGGCCATCCGGGCGTATCGACGCAGGAGGCTTTCTCGCATCGACCTTGGATACTACTGACGAGGAATTCCTTAAGGGCGGAGGAATGACGTTCAAGGGCGGCTCCGAGAACTCGGTCGTCAATCTCGGAACGATCGAAGCCATCGATGGGGATGTTTTCCTCATCGCGCGTTCTGTGGAGAATCACGGGGCGATCACCGCTTCAAAAGGGACGGTGGGCCTCGCTGCTGGAACGGAAGTCATCCTGCAACCTGCGGGTGAAGAATCGATCGGAGTCAGCGTCGCGAGCCGGTCTGGAAAGGTCGTGAATACGGGAACGATCGTGGCTGCGCAGGCGGAATTGAAAGCGGCGGGCGGAAATCTTTACGCGCTCGCCATCCGCAATTCCGGAACCATCCGCGCAACCGGCGTTGAACGAAAAGGCGGGCGCGTGTTGCTGCGAGCGAATAACGGCACGATCGAGAACGTAGGCCGGATTGCCGCGAAGAACGCGAATGGGACCGGAGGAAAAGTGGTGCTCGGGCGCGCGCGCAATGCAGTTGCGACGAGGACAAAAGCGAAGACGCCTGTGCGCGTGGTAAACCGAGGGAAGATCGAAGCTTCTGGCACGGTCGGCGGCGTGGTTGCCATTAGTGCTGACGATGTATTCTTGAGCGATTCATCCCAATTGCTCGCCCTTGGAAACGTGGGTGCGGGCGGAGCCATCAGTATCGAGGCGGGCGGTGATATCGAATTGGGCTCAGGAAGTTTTGCAGATGTCTCAGGGGGTAGTGGAGGAATACTTGCGGTCAGCGCAGGCGGAACCATCGGTGGTTCGGGAAACTTTCTCGCGCGTGGCGAAAGCGGTGGCGGTGGCGAGATTCGCGTCAACAGCGTGGCTGCACATTTAGCACAGGCGACCAATCTGGCGGCGGACGGCGCGGCCGGTGGCGGAGTTATCAAATTGGTTGCCCAAGGGCGAATGGAGTTCCATGGGACCCTTTCTGCGCGGGGCCTGGCGCCTGGTGCGAACGGTGGAAGCGCGGAGGTTTCCGGATTTGCTTCGCTCGTGTATGATGGCACGGCGGATCTGAGCGGGAATGCCGGCAGCACTGGGAGGCTGCTGCTTGATCCGACAAACTTCACGATCGACGCGCCCACGGCGGCCACGATTGTGTCCAATCTTGCCACGGCGAGCGTCGTGATCGCGACTTCAAGCGCTGGCTCCGGAGCCGGAGACATCTTCATCAATGCGCCGA
>CBHXZU010000750.1:0-3340 GCA_966125105.1 uncultured Prosthecobacter sp. | reverse complement strand
CCCCCGCGGACGTGAAGTTCCTCGCGAGCATCGGCTGCACGGCGCAGGAGTTGTTTGACTTCGTGGATGATTCGCTCAGTTGGGGCGACCTCGATTACGAGACGACGCTCGCCGTGACGGAGATCCGCCGCCGCTATTTCCTCGAAGTCATGGGCGGGAAACCGACCGGACGAGTCGTGCCCATGAGCACGCTGCCAGCGAAGTCGGACAAAGTGGATGGCATTGCATGGCTGCCACGGTTAATTGCCAAAGCTCGCATCAAGCTGCGCGGAGAAATGGAACCTGACCTGATGTACGGCTGCGGCGGAGATCGCCCGTTTCTGCGCGAGCACCGCATGACTTTGCCGGAGTTCCTGCAGTTGGTATGGGACAAAGGCGACGACGACCGCGCCATTGTCGACACGGTGAAGAAGGCGGCCGGCAAGAGTTAGCCGGGTCGTTTGCTTGGGAGGGCCTTCGCGCGTTCAGTCTCGATCGGCGCTGGCAGGACTGCGGCGCGAATCTTGAATGAATCGAAAAGATCTAGGCCCCGCGCTCGCGCGAACGACGCCCGCAGAGCGCCAGGCCGGCCAGCGCGATGAGCGCCGCGGACGATGGCTCCGGGACATTGCTCAGCTGCAACAGCGCGCCGTCATTCCGCACCATCGTGTAATAAGCTCCGGCCGTCGGGCTCGTCACGGTATTGAAGTGGTTGAGAATCTGCGTAGGCGAGAGGGCGCTCCCGTAAAATGCAACTTCATCGATGCCGCCAGCGTAAGGACTCCCGGAATCGGTGGCTGCCGCAATGAGGTTCGTTCCCGCGGTCGTGTTGGGATTGTAAACGCCATTCAAGGCGGGGTCGTTCGAGCTGTCGGCGAGCGTCCCGTTCACATAGAGCAGGGCGGCACTGCCATTCCAAGTGACGACCACATGGCTCCACAGGTTCAGCGGAGCGGTGCCGCCGGTGAGATCCCAACCCAGCGCGCTGCCGTTGCCATTATACATTCGGAAATTCCAACCCGTCGCCGCGTCCCGCTGAAAAAACGCCCAGCCCGAGCGATTGCCGGCGGACACGCGGTTGGAAAGCGGTGAGTCGTCATTGTCACTCGCGGTCGGATTTGCCCAGAACTCGATGGTGAAGGGGCTGGAAGCGGCGGGGTTAAGCGCGGGCAGGAACGGCACGGTCGTATTTGTTCCCGCAGTACCATTATAAAGAACCGCAATGTCTGCGCCTGCGGTGACCACGCCGAGTCTTTCTGCGACCGAGGCGGCATTGGTGCCGTTTGCGGCGGCGCCGAGGCTTCCCGTGTTGAGGGAAACGGATGCGGCTTCTGCTCCGGAAGCGAAAAGGGCAAATGTCGCGGTGAGAAAGAGCGCGGAACGAATGTTCATAAGCGAGACTGCGGATGCGCGACGGCCACAAAGTGGTCGAGCGGGCTTGGGGCGCAATGCAATCAGATCTTACCCTTTACGTAAATTAAATATACTGTCACGGCGACCGGTGCTTCAGCAGTTCAGGACGTCATCGAATACGTGGCACGGGTGGCGCGCTCGCGGCCTCGGGGAAAAAGCGGAATGCTGCAGCTGAGTTTGTGTTCGCGGAGGCGATGCGGTCGACGCAGAGGCGGTGCAGTGGGCGTGCAGGCGATGTAGTAGGGGTTCCGACGATTCTAGTGGGCTTCCGACGATTCCAGTGAGGTTTCCGACGGTTCCAGTGGGCCTTCGGACGATTCCAGTGGGGCTTCCGACAATTCCAGTGGGGCTTCCGACAATTCCAGTGGGGCTTCCGACAATTCCAGTGGGGGTGCCGGCGATTCCAGTGGGAGTGGCGGCGGTTTCAGTGGGAGTGGCGGCGGTTTCAGTGGGAGTGCCGGGCAGTTCCGCGGGGGGCTGCGTTGCGGCTACGGGCCGCTTTTGGCGAACCACTACGGCGCAAGCGTGCTTGCTACGCCGCCGCGCGCTTCAGTGAGGCACGGGCGCTTTCACTTTCGAGCCAGGGCAATCCGGACATGCCATTCGCATTGCCTGCTCGGCACTCAAATCTGTTCAAAGTAGCGCCGCCGCTCCCAATCCGTGACGGTCGCGTCAAACTCCCGCACTTCGAGTTTCGCCGCGTGCACGTAGTGCTCCACCACCTCGGGTCCGAACGCCTTCCGGGCCAAATCGCTCCCAGCAAATAGCTGCGCCGCATCGCGCAGATGCGCGGGAACGTTTGGCAAGGCCTCATCCATGTACGCGTTTCCGTGATACTCCGGCCCGCAATCGAGCTTCTCTTCGATCCCCGCGAGGCCAGCTGCAATCATCGCGGCGAAAGCGAGGTAAGGATTCGCATCCGCTCCCGGCATCCGATTTTCGATGCGAAACCCAGACCCGTGTCCCACGACGCGAAAACCGGTTGTGCGATTATCCGTCGCCCAAACCTGCTTTGTCGGCGCCCAGCTCATCGCCTCGAACCGTTTGTAGGAGTTGATCGTTGGCGCGAAGAAAAGCGTGAGCTCGCGGCAATACTTCATGAGCCCGCCCAGGAAGTGCCGAAACATCGTGGTGCCGGCGGCCGCGCTCTTGTCCCAAAACAGGTTCC
This sequence comes from uncultured Prosthecobacter sp., assembly GCA_966125105.1. Taxonomy (GTDB): domain Bacteria; phylum Verrucomicrobiota; class Verrucomicrobiia; order Chthoniobacterales; family Chthoniobacteraceae; genus SXWH01. The sequence goes on along the minus strand of CBHXZU010000750.1, from coordinate 780 downwards.
CGCTTTCCCCGAAGAGGCTGACGTGGATGTGGCAACTGCTGCCTGCTTCTCCGCGGGCAGGCTTGGCCATGAATGTGACCGATTTCCCATGAGCCTGGGCGATGTGCTTGGTGCCTTGCTTGAAGACGACGTGCCGGTCCGCCATGAGCATCGGGTCCGCGTAGGTCATATTGATCTCGTGCTGCCCGACTCCCCATTCGCCCTTGCTGTTTTCGATCGGCAGACCGGCCGCCACCATCTGGTTGCGGATTTCGCGAATGAGCGGTTCTTCGCGCGCGGTCTGGAGAATGTGGTAGTCGATCCGATAATTGCTCGCCGGCGTGAGACCGAGGTGACCCATCCGCGCCGCGGCATCGTAGTCCTCGTTGTAGAGAAAGAACTCGAGTTCGCTGGCCATGTTCGCCCTCACCCCGAGCGCGCCGAGCCGCTCCATTTGCCTACGCAGAATCGCGCGGGGGGCCTGCTCCACAAGCTTTCCATCGTGATGACGGAAGTCGCAAAACACGAGGGCGCTCGCCGCTTCCCAAGGGATCGGAAAGATCGCATTCAAATCCGGGCGGAATTCGAAGTCGCCAAATCCGGCGTCCCAATTCGCTAGCGAGTAGCCGTCCTGCGGCTCCATCCCGATATCCACGGCGAAGAGATAATTGCAGCCGTGCGTGGCTCCCTCCACGAGCTCCCGCGCGAAGCAGTCGCCGGTGAAGCGCTTGCCCACCAGCCGCCCGAGCATATCCGGCGCGGCGACCTGGATGGTGTCGATCTTCCCATCCTTGATGCTCG
>CBHXZU010000749.1:0-3346 GCA_966125105.1 uncultured Prosthecobacter sp. | reverse complement strand
TTCCCGAAGGGAAGCCAGCGCCGATCCGAGGAAAAGCACGTTCGAGGAAAGACACCGCTGGCTTCCCTTCAGGAAGCAAACGCACCCCCTCCTTTCCCGGTGGTCACGCTCGTGCCTCGCGTGACGCACCGGCTACAAGTTGTGATGCCTCCGGCATCGAAACGAAGATCAGTCGGTTTATTGAAGAGAGATGGTATGAGTTCCAAATAAACCGCGAAGCGGCTCTCCTTGTGGCGTGGCTTGCCAAAGCTGGGTTAGGACGCGGCGCGCTGCCGAAACTTCACAGTTCTGGATGCGCCTGGCGCGTTCGACTTCATCTCAGATCGGCGCGATTCATCGCAGCTCTGGCGAGCCACGCCACAATGTTTCCCGCTTCGCGGAATTACACGAGCGCGCCCAGCTTTTCGAGCCGCAGGGCGGGTTCGCCAGATTCCTTGGACATCGCCAAATCCACGTCAAATTCAGCGACCCAATCATTATGCTCGTCCGGATCGATGAGCATCTGTTGCACGCGCCACGACCGCTTGTCTTCGGACGGAGTAACGTAGGTGTGCCGAGCATTGCGTGCCTCAGGGTCCAGGCGAAGGCGGGCGTGATCCGTAAAGTAGCCTTCAAAGGCCGCGCGCAGTCGGGAAGCATCCCATTGCTCGACCGACTCAGACGGCTCCGATGCGCCCGCCGGCGGAGCGACACATCCCAGCGCCCCCTCGAAGTTCCCGTTGATGAGTTCCCGCAGGAACTGAAACACCTTCGCCCGGATGGCTGCAGTGAATGCCTTCGCATCCCGAGTGATGTCCCGAGCCGCCTCTTCCGCGCCCGGCGGACGCGTCTCACTCGTAGCCGTGCCGCGTGGAACGTAATTAGGATCGCGCATGCGCTCCCATTCATCGAGGAGACTCGAATCCACCTCGCGCAGCATGGCCTTCAAGAAGAGTTCCATGTCCCGCAGCGTGTCGTTCTTCGCGTCGTCGGGGACCGTTTGCGCGAGAACCTTGTAAACACTGGAGAGATGCCGCAGCAGCACGCCCTCGGCCCGCTGGAGGTCGTAATCCTTGATGTAATCGGCAAACGACCGGAACTCCTCGAACATCTCCCGAGCGATTGATTTCGGCCGAATGTTTTCCTGCCCGACCCAAGGGTGTTTGTCGGCGAAGGCGTTGAAGGTGGAGTAAATGAACTCGCGGTTCGGCTTCGGGTGCTCGAGTTGTTCGAGCTCCTCCATCCGCTGCTCATACGGAATGCCTTCGGCCTTCATGTCCGCGATGGCTTCGCCTTTCACCCGGTCGAGCTGCTTGCGCAAAATGATGTCCGGATCTTCGAGGATGGATTCCACCAGCGTGAGCACCACGAAGGCGTAGTCCGGCTGCTCGGGATCGATGAGCGGCAGCGTCTCCAGCAAGTAGAGCGAGAGCGTCTGGTTCATCGAGAAATCCTCCTGCAGCGTGGCATTCACGCGCACTTTTGCTCCGTCCGCGGTCTGCGGGATGATCTCGACAATCTTGCGCCCGAGCAGCGAGCGGAAGAGCTGCCACCCGCGTTTCCGCAGCGCCTTCTTTTCTTTCGCTGGTTGGTGGCTGCGGCGAATCAGCTCCTGCATGGCCTGGCAACCATTCGTCTCGCGACTCAGCACATTGAGCAGCATCCCGTGTGAAACCTGGAAGCTGCTTGTGAGCCGCTCGGGCGGCGCGCCAATCAGGCGCGTAAACGTGTTCTTGTCCCAGTTCACGAAGTTCCGCTCCGGCGGCTTCCGCTTCACAAAGTTCTTTCCGCCTGCCGCCTTCTTCTTTTCGAGCCGCGCATTCTCGATCCAATGCTCCGGCGCCTGCGCGACCACCCAGCCGACATTGTCGTAACCCTTGCGTCCGGCGCGCCCGCTCACCTGGTGAAAGTCCCGCGCGCTGAGGATCGCCGTCTTTTCCCCGCTGTATTTGCACAGTTGGGTAAAGAGCACCGTGCGGATCGGCACATTGATCCCCACGCCGAGCGTGTCCGTCCCGCATATGATTTTGAGCAGTCCGCGTTGCGCGAGTTGCTCCACCAGCACGCGATACTTCGGCAGCAGCCCCGCATGATGCAGCCCGATCCCGTGCCGCAGCCACTTCTTGATCTCGGGACCGTAAGGACTGGTAAACTTGAAACCCTCCAGCGCTTCCGCGATCGCCGCCTTTTCCTCTCGCGAGCAAACTGCCAGGCTGGTGAAGTTCTGCGCGTTCTGGGCCGCCTCGAGCTGCGTGAAATGCACGACGTAAACCGGCCCTTTTCCGCCAGCGAGCAACTCCTCCAGCGTCTCCGAGAGCGGCGTCTCCGCGTAGGCAAAGTCGAGCGGCACCGGACGCTCTCCCGCCTTCACCGTCACGGTTGGGCGTCCGTTCAGCCGCGTAAGTTCTTCTTCAAAAAAGCCGGTTTCCCCGAGCGTGGCAGACATCAGCAAAAAGCGCGTCTGCGGCAGCGTAAGTAGAGGTACCTGCCACGCCACGCCGCGCTCGCGATCCGAGTAGTAGTGAAACTCGTCCATCACCGCGTCGTGCACCTGCGCCCGCTCGCCCTCGCGCAGCGCGATATTTGCCAGCACCTCCGCCGTGCAGCAGAGAATGGGCGCCTCGCGATTCACCGTCGCATCGCCCGTGCTCAGCCCCACGTTCTCCGGACCAAACTCCCGGCAAAGCGCCATCCACTTCTCATTCACCAGCGCCTTGATCGGACACGTGTAAACCGACCGCCGCTTCTGCCCGAGACTGTGAAAATGCATCGCCGTCGCCACGAACGATTTCCCCGAACCCGTCGGCGTATTGAGGATCACATTATTCCCCTCAAACACCTCGAGAATCGCGCTTTCCTGCGCCGGATAAAGCGTGAGCCCGCGACTGCCAACGTGATCGAGAAAACGGCCGAGTAGCAGATCCGAAGTCGGCGAAACGTCAGTCGGGATGAGGCTGGATAGATTGGCGGACACTGCGGGCACCGTAGCGAATGAGCAGGGGAGGAGAACAGGGAATGTGGTTCCCTACGATGATTCCACCCGTTCGCTGCTTCGTGTGTCAGTGGCAAATAGGTGAACCGTACGAAACTCCGGCAAGCACGCTTGCGCCGTAGCACGGCTCGCCAGAGCGGTCCAAAACGGACCATTCAAGACCGAGCTTGAAGCAAGGTGACGTTGTTGCGTTGTTTCGCGTCCGGGAGCGGGTCGCGCATTTTCAGCGCAAGCTGCAGATTAGGCGGTTCAACGTTCGCGCGTCCTTCGTGAATGGGGCGTCCTAACCGCTCTGGCGAGCCGTGCTACGGCGCAAGCGTGCTTGCATTGCTGGTCCGTCGGCCTTGGCCTCCAGGCGACAGTCCGCCGAGAGAT
>CBHXZU010000748.1:0-3349 GCA_966125105.1 uncultured Prosthecobacter sp. | reverse complement strand
CGTGAAGTTCGATTCCGTCTTCGGGTTCATCGGTCGCGGCGATGAACCAATATTCGTTTCCGCGGAACAGTTGCTGGGTGACTGCCTTTCCGGACGTTTCGAGATTTCCGCCCCAGTAATCTTCACGAAACGCAAAACCCTCTTTGATGTAAGGTTTTTGCGCGCGCAAAACGAGGCGCAACGCCTCCTCAAACTCCTTTTGATCGACCGCTTTCGGAGGAATCAGAACCGACGGCGAAGGAGAAAGCGAGGCGGCGAGATTCTGGCTGCGACGCTCTGGCGGGAATGCGGGAAGCGCGGCGAAGTTCGTATTCCGAACGGTTCGCGCCTCGCGTTCATTTCTCACATCATCCTCGTCCTCAACGACATTAATGTAAGGGGTCTTGAGGCTCCTGGCCTTTGCAACCGAAGGCGGGGGACCCGATGCAATTGGAGGAAGATTCTGCGCCTCGAAGCCTGCCGCAGGGCGATAAGCTTCGGGGACGCCGACGCGCGCCTTGCTGTTTTCGATAGCTGTTTCCGAGGATGGATGCGACGACGGCGTGCCGCCTTGTCCTCGCATAAAAATCCACATTCCACCCGCGCCAGCGAGGCCGGCGATGGTTCCGACCAACAGGAATGCTGGAATCCTGCGCATAACCTCGAGACCCAGTGTGGCTGGGTTTCGAAGACTCGCCAGTGAAGATTTTTTTGGACAATTCGGTCTCTCAACTCGCGCGACGAGCTCAGGGTTGGGGAAATCCGCCGCCGCGAATCAATTTTTGCGAACGCCGGAAAAGAATAAAAGACTGGCGGGCTTACACGGTCTCGGCGAAGCCCAGCCAAAAAGTCGTGCCGAACTCGGCGATGAACTTTTGGGCGAGTGCCGGGCCATCAAGCTTGGATTTCAGCACGGCGAAGACCGTGCTCCCGCTGCCGGACATAAGCGCAGCGGCAACTTCATCCTGCCCCAGCAGCCAATTCTTCAGGTGCGCGAGCTGGAGGTATTTTTGAAAGACTGGGCGCTCGAGGTCGTTGACTACATCGCCGAATGCCAGCTTCTGCGGCCCATATAGAACGCCGGGGATTTCGATGGAATCGCGCCAGTTTTTATACGCCCAAGGGGTGGGCACTCCGAAGGAGGGCTTGATCAGGAAGAGCGGGAGTTGCTGCGGGAGTAGTGTGGGCTCCACGATTTCTCCACGCCCGCGGCACCAAGCCGCGCTTTGGTAGAGGAAGAATGGGATGTCACTGCCAATCGATGCGGCGATGCGGACGAGTTCTTCGATCGGCAGTTCTGTCTGAAATAGCAGATTTAGCGCGATGAGCGTCGTGGCCGCATCGCTGCTGCCTCCACCCAAACCTGCACCGTGCGGGATCTCCTTCTTCAGGTGAATATCCAAGTGCGCCTGGAAACCGAAAGATCCGCAGAATTCATCCACGGCGCGGAGAACGAGATTGCTTCCATCGATCGGCAGAGTCGGATCACTGCAGGTGAACTTAAGCCCGCCTGACTCCCGCCTTTCGATCTCCAGTATGTCGAAAATCGAGAGCGGCGCCATCAACGTCTCGATCTCATGAAATCCATCCTCGCGGCGGCGAAGGACGCGCAAGGATAGGTTTACTTTGGCTGGCGCGAGAAATTCCATGTCATTCCGCGGGGGCGCGCCGGCTACGATGAAGATAGCTGGTGTACGGCGATTTGCCGGGATTCACTTTGTCCGTCGGGCCGCGCAGGTTTTCCAGCGGCCGGCCTTCATCGGCCCACAGGAAGATGCCGCCTTCGAGGTACTGCACGCGCGTGTAGCCCTGGGCGACGTAACGAAAGGCGACCGGCGCCGAGTCGAAGCCTACGGCGCAATAAACCACAATCGGCATATCCAGTTTGCCTTCGATGCCGAGGAGCGCAGGGCTCGTGGTCGCCCGACGCGCTCCCGGGATATGGCTCGTGTTGTATTCCGCTTCGCCTCGGGCATCCAGTAGCACCGGTTGAAGCACATTTTTTTGGCGCCAGTCAGCGAGTTCTTCGCAGGAGATGCGCCACACGCTCGGAAAACGCGCGCGCACTTCTTCCTTCAATCGACCCCAGCGCCATGGGCCAAACGCAAGCCACAGAGCGGTCCCGATGACCAGCAGCGTGGCGATCTGCGCGAGGCCGAACGGCGAGAATAGCCGGGCGCCTTTGCTCATGGCGTTGCCTCAGCGCAACATCGGGCGACGGGTGGCCCGTTCTTTTCGCCCTGCGAGATTATCGACCAGGTGCGCCAGGCTGCCGTCCATCTTCACTCGCACGCCAATCTCGCGATTGCCATTGTCCATCACAGGAGCCGACCAGCGGATGACCCAGGACTGACTGCCGCTGAGCAGCGCGCTCTGTTCGAGCGTGACGGAGACGATGTGCGGAGCACTTGCGCCGAGCGTCGCGAGGTAATCCGTTGCAAGGCGGGCGGCTTTGACCGCATCGACCTTGGGTGCCTGCGCGAAGGCCGAAGCGCTGACGCAGGCCAGGATTGCAGCGGCGGTGAAGATGAGACGGGGGCGCATGGCAGTTAGAGGCCCAGGGCTTTGCGGATCTCCGGCAAGGTGCCGGCGCTGCCGAGCTTCTTGTTCTTGTGCGCGATGAACTTCGCGTACTCGTCCATGAAGGTCTTGCCCGGCGGGCGGAAGTCGAAATCGCCAGGCTTGTCGCGGAAGTATTCGCGGTGCACGCGGGTCCAGACGAGGCGGCCGTCAGTGTCGATGTTCACCTTCGTCACGCCGAGCTTCGCGGCCGGGAGATATTCTTCCTCGTTCACGCCGCAGGCGCTGGGGTCGAGCGTGCCGCCGGCGGCGTTGATCCTGGCGACTTCGTCCTTCGGCACCGACGAGGAGCCGTGCATCACGATCGGGACCGGCGGAAGACCGGCCTCTTTCACGCGGGCGCGGATGTCTTCGATGACGTTGAAGTGCAGCGATTGCTGGCCCTTGAACTTGTAGGCGCCATGGCTCGTGCCGATCGCCGCCGCGAGCGAGTCGCAGCCGGAGCGTTGAATGAACTCGACCGCCTCCTCGGGATTCGTGAGGCAGGCGTTGCCTTCGTCCACGGCGATATCCTCTTCCACGCCGCCGAGCATGCCGAGTTCAGCTTCCACGCTGATGCCCTTGGCATGCGCGCGGTCCACGACGCGCCTCGTGATCTCGATGTTCTTGTCGAACGGATCGTGCGAGGCGTCGATCATGACCGAGCTGTAGAAGCCGGAATCGATGCAGTCATAGCAGGTTTCCTCGTCACCGTGGTCGAGATGCACGGCGAAGATCGCATCGGGGAAGATCTCCTCCGCGCTGCGAATGATCGCTTCGAGCATGCGCTTCTCGGTGTATTTGCGCGCGC
>CBHXZU010000747.1:0-3351 GCA_966125105.1 uncultured Prosthecobacter sp. | reverse complement strand
GCGGATGCAAGTCTCAGCGAACCAGCACGATGTTTGATCGACGCGGAACGATGTCGTGGCGGCACGCGACGCGTTGCCAGCGTCGCGAGACGATGTTTTAGCGTCGCGAACGCGATGCAAGGGGTCCCTAAACGCGATGCAAGGCAGTTTGCCACGCGTTCCCGGGTCCAGGAACGCGTTGCCGGGCCCGCAAAACGCGATGCAAGCCTTCCGGAAATCGTTTCCGGTTCGAAGAACGCGATGCAAGGGCTCCGGAAAACGTTTCCAGGTCTCGCGGAACGCAGTTCGGGTGTCCCGGAACGATGTTCAGATTGCTCGAAAGTCGATGCAAGGTGGGTTCGAGCGCGGTGCAAGGTGACTGGAACACGATGCAAGGTCACGTGGAGAAAACCCGATTACGGATTGCGGAGCGCGCCGTTGACGGCCCGTTTGGAGGGCCGCAGTGAAGATGCGTATTCAGGCGCAACAGGTCTTTGTCGAAAGGGACTTGCGCGTGTGCCTGTGGCTTCGGCAGCCCAGGATCGGTTTCGAGGGGTGCACGGTAGATTGGCACTCCGTAACGTCTGAACGATCTGCCAGCGCGCTTGCGAGAGGAGCATGGGCCTCCGGCCCGTAACGAAGAACTCTCCAAGCGAGAGGCGCGTCATTGCTGGATACCTCATAAGTGAGACTCGTTTGTTACGCTGGCGCAGGACGAAGCCAGGTTCCTGGCAACTCATTCTCCTCATTTTGCGATGACCACCGTTACGGGCCGGAGGCCCATGCTCCCTTCATTGCAGCTCCGGCGCGGTGGGCACCCGTTGCTTTTTCACCTTGTCACTTGGCACTCGGCGGAATCGCGCGAAAATCTTCCGGGAATGTCCGTTTTTCTTTTGATCCTCGCTGGCATGCTGCTCGGGGATTTGGCGTGGGGGTATTTCGCAGTTCGGCGACTGCCGCGGAAGTGGATGCGCGTCACCGGTGGCGTCTTTGCCGCGCTGCAACTCATCAGCTTGCTGATCATCATCTTTTCCCGCCGGTCGGCTTTTCCGCTGGAGGATGAGTTTCCACGCTGGTGGCAAAGCGCGGTCTTCATCTGGCATTTGCTCGTGCTGGTGCCGTGGATTATATGGCAGCTGGCGAAGGGTTGCGCGCGTTTGGCGAAGATGTTTGCGGGCCGTCTTGGGGCACCGAAACCGGAAACGCTGCGGCAAACTGGGGAAGCGATGGCCGAGGGGGCATTCGGGGCTCCTGTGGCCGTGCCTGCTTCTTCGCCCGCGCCAGCGCCTGTCGCGCCAATCGCGAGCGTCGGTCTCACGCGCCGCCAGTTCATCGGAGCTGCCGCGGTGTTCACGCCTCCGCTGATTTCGCTGGGCGCCGCCGCTTACGGAGAGTCACAGCTCGACACGTTCCGCATTCGGCGGATGGAGCTGAACATTCCGAATCTGCCTCCGGCGCTGGATGGCTTTACCATTGCGCACGTCACGGACGTTCACGTCGGACGCTTCACCAATGGGCGGGTGCTCGAGCACATCACCGAGGAAACGAACAAGCTCGATGCGGACCTCGTGGCGCTGACGGGCGACCTGATCAATGACAGCCTGCGCGCGATGCCGTCCGCGCTGGAGATGGTGCGTGGAATGCGCGCGCGCCGCATGGTGGTGACGTGCGAAGGAAACCACGACTTGATCGACAATCCGCGCGAGTTTTACCGGCAGGGAGCGCAGGGAGGCTTGCCGCTCCTTCGCGGGGATACGGCCCGATTGGAGGTGAATGGCCAGACGATGCAGATCCTCGGCCTTCCGTGGTCGCGCGATCCTGCGACGACCGCCAGCGACGCGCGGGCGCTCCTCGCCAAACGCGATCCGAATGCGTGGCACTTGATGCTCGCCCACCATCCGCACGCGTGGGATGACCTGGAAGGAATCCCGCTCACGCTCGCCGGGCACACCCACGGCGGACAGTTGATGCTGAATGAGCGCAAAGGCTTCGGCCCGATGTTCTATAAATACTGGAGCGGAAAGTATCGGCGCGAAGACGAGACGCTCATCGTTTCGAATGGCACCGGCAACTGGTTCCCGACCCGCATCCATGCGCCGGCCGAGATCCTGCACATCACTCTTCGCCGTGCTCCAGCGGTGGCCTAAAAACCTTAGGCTCACAGGCGTGAAATATTTTCCGCGGCAGCGGCGTTGACGTCTCGCGGAAAATTTTGACGGTGCAGGCACGATGAAGACGGAGATATCCCGGTTTTGCACGGTTTGCTCGGAGAGCCTTGGGAGTTTGCCTTCGGCGCTCGCCGCGGCAGCGGAGCAGTGCGAGCACGGCGGCGCGGTTCTGCAGCACCCCCTCGCCACCTTAAACGATGCGCGCGCGCGCCTGCGTTCCCTCACGGAAAAGCTGCGCAGCCAGCAAGCCTACCTCCTCATCTTCGGGCCGCTGAAGAGCGGGAAGTCGACGCTGATGAACGCGATCAGCGGCACCTACGTGAGCGAGGTGACTTCGCTGCCGGGCTACCCGTGCCTCGTTTTCGTGCAGCATGCGCCGGAGGCCCGCTATTCCGTTACGCGCTACAACGGTCGCGAATCGGTGTATCCCAATGCCGTCGTGCTGAACGACGCGGTGATCGATGCGCACCACGCCCTCGCGCAACAGATCCGCGTGCACGAGCAGCGCGGCGAGGCTTTCGATCCGCGCGCCAATTTCCCCGAAGCAATCCGCCGGGTGGACATCAAGCTGCCGGTCGAGTCGCTCGCCGAATCCTCGACGGTGCTCGTGGACACTCCCGGCCTCTACAGCCGGATGAACTTCGGCTACGACGTTCTCACCAAGGAGTTCCGCGACAGCGCCGCGTGCGCCGTGTTTGTGGTGAAGACGGACAACCTTTTCCTCGAGCAGGTTTTTGCGGAGTTCAATCAGCTGCTCGGCCTCTTCAGCCGCATCTTCATCGTGGTGAATGTCGATGCCAACAAGCGCGACCTCACACCCGATGGCAGCTTGACCGCGAGCGCCGAGAGCCGCTCTCCGAAGCGGATCCTCGAAGCCTTCACCACGCTCTCCATGGCAGGGCCGATGCGCGAGGCTTACCAGGCAGGACGCGTGCGGCTGCATGCGGTGGAGTTGCTCGGCGCCGCCGCGGAGTTTCTCTCCGGTGAGCCGACGCATCGGCCGGCGTTTGATGACTTCATCCGCGATCTCACGGAATATCTAAACAGCAGCGACTACACGCGGGAGTTCATTCGCGACAGCCTGCGCCAAGCGCGCGCGCTGTGCGGCGAATCGCGCTCGACGGCGACCGGACCGGAGATGCAGCAGATGCGCGAGCAGCAGGACAAGCTCGGCACGGAGATGCGCGATCTCGATGCGAAGATT
>CBHXZU010000746.1:0-3365 GCA_966125105.1 uncultured Prosthecobacter sp. | reverse complement strand
CCCGCGAGTGGCTCGGGGTCCTTCTCCTCGTTACACTCGGTCAGGATGACTGGCTCTTCCTGCTCGGCATTCTCCACAACCAGATTTCTTCGCGGTTCTTGTCCGAAAAACGATCAGCCGGCACGGATTTTCGGGGTCTCAGATGACCGGCTTTTACCTCGCGAGACCACACGCTTGCACATCCTCATCCGACTGATACCACCCGCGGCATGACCAAGATCCTCCTCAGCTCCATTCTTGCGCTCTCCTCGATCACCTTCGCCGCCGACAATAAATCGACATTCACCAACCCCGCCGAAGCAGGTCCGGACTTCGCCGCACAGGGCGAATATGTCGGCGAGAACGTCGCGGCGCAGGTGATCGCGCTGGGCGATGGGAAGTTTCACGTGATTGGATTTGAAAACGGACTCCCGGGCACGCCGGACTCGGAGAAAAAGAAGGAAGCCGACGGTCAGCGCGAGGGCGACAAGGTCGTCTTCGAGAAGGATGGAGCGAAGGCCGAGATCGCGAACAACCAACTCGTCGTTACGAATCCCAATGGCAAGGTCTTGACCCTCAGCAAAACCGAGCGCAAATCCCCTACTCTCGGCGCCAAGCCACCGGAGGGCGCGATCGTTCTTTTCGACGGAAAGAACGTAGATGCTTGGAAGGGCGGCAAATTGGATGCCGACGGAAATCTCCAGGCCGGCACGGTGAGCAAGCAGGAGTTTGGCGACTGCACACTGCACGTGGAATTCCGGACGCCGTTCATGCCAGCCGCTCGCGGACAAGCCCGCGGAAACAGCGGCGTGTATTTGCAAAATCGCCACGAAGTCCAGGTGCTCGATTCCTTTGGTCTCAAGGGCGAGAACAACGAGTGCGGCGGCATCTACTCCAAGCACAAGCCGAGGGTGAACATGTGCTTCCCGCCGCTGAGCTGGCAGACTTACGACATCGATTACACGGCGGCTCGCTACGATGCGGAGGGCAAGAAGTCCTCCAACGCCAAGCTCACCGTAAAGCACAACGGCGTGCTCGTTCACGAGAATGCGGAGGTCGACAGCGCGACGACGGCCGCAGGGCAAAAGGACGGTCCGGGCGCTGGGCCGATCCAATTGCAGAACCACGGGAACCCGGTCGTCTATCGCAACATCTGGATCGTCGAAAAGAAGTAGGCAATTTGCCCTCGCCGCTGCCTCGCCCGCTCCTTAGGTTCCCGCGCCCATGAGAAGCATGACCGGCTACGGGCGGGGCGAAAGCGTCTTTAACGGCGCCAAGTTCACCGTGGAATTGAACTCGGTGAACCGAAAGCAGAACGACGTGGTCGTGAATCTCCCGCGTGAACTCGCGGAGCTCGAGCCGCGCGTGCGCGACGCGATCAATACCGAGGTCTCCCGCGGCCGCCTTACTGTGGTGATTGCGTATCACTTTGGCACCGGCACGCCGCAAAACCTCGCAATGGATCGCGCGCTCGCTCGTTCCTACCTCAAGTCGATGCGGGAACTGCAAAAGGAATTGGGGCTGGGCGGCGAAATCTCGATCGAGACGATCCTGAAAGCTCCCGGCGTCATCAAGGCGCCCGAAGAGCAAGTGAGCCCTGATGTCGCGTGGCCCCACGTGGAGGCGGCTCTGAAAGCGGCGCTCGCCGACTTGCTGCGCATGCGTGAGGCGGAAGGCCGGCATTTGGCCAAGGATCTCGAAAAGCGGCTGAAGCTGGTGCGCGAGCACGTAAAGAAGGTGCGGAAGTTTTTGCCGGGCGTGGTGAAACGCTACCGGGAGTCGCTGCACGAGCGGATCAAACGCGCCGGTCTCGAGCTGGCGATCGACGACGAGCGCCTGGTAAAGGAAGTCGTCGTTTTCGCCGATAAGAGCGACATCACCGAGGAACTCACGCGGCTCGACAGCCACTTCGATCAATTCGCCGCGCACTTGAAGAAGGACGAGGCGGTGGGGCGCACGCTCGAGTTCATGTGCCAGGAGATCGGACGCGAATTCAACACGCTCGGCTCCAAGGCGAACGACGTCTCCATTTCGCAACTCGTGGTGAGCTGCAAAGCGGAGATGGAGAAAGTCCGGGAACAGATTCAGAACATCGAATGACGCGCGGCATCCTTTTCCTCATTTCTGCACCGTCCGGCGGCGGAAAGAGCACCCTTCTCAAGCTCCTCTCTTCCTACCAGGACTTCGTCTACTCGGTCTCGTGCACCACGCGCGCGCCGAGACCGGGGGAAGTCCATGGGCAGGATTATCACTTTCTCTCGATGGAGGAGTTCGAGCGTCGCGCCGCGGCGGGTGAGTTCCTGGAATATGCGCGCGTGCATGGGAACTGTTACGGCACGCTGAAGTCGACGGTGCTTGAAAACCTGAAAGCCGGCCGAGACGTGCTCCTCGATGTGGACATCCAGGGCGCCGATCAGATTCGCGCCACCGCGAGCGATGAGCTCAAGGCCGCGATGGTGGATATTTTCCTGATGCCAATCAGTATGTCGGAGCTCCAGCGCCGGTTGAACAAGCGCAACACGGAAACGGCCGAGCAACTCGCGGTCCGCCTGCAAAACGCGCGCGCCGAGATGGAGCGCTGGAGGGATTACCGTTACACGATCATCAGCGGCACACCGGAAGCGGACCTGGAGAACTTCCGCGCGATCATGCGCACCGAGCGCATGCGGAGCAACCGCCTGGAGCTCACCTTTTAGATGGCGGCTCGGGATGATTCGGCGTTGATTCCCGCATGAGCGCACCAGTCATCGTTGTTGGCGTCACCGGCAGCATCGCGGCGTACAAAGCCGCTGATCTGGTGAGCAAACTGGTGAAGGCAGGCGCCGAAGTGCATGTAGTGATGACGGAGCGCGCGACGGATTTCATCACTCCCCTCACCTTGCAGACGCTCTCTCGGAATGCGGTGATTACCAGCGCGGATAACGCGCAGCAGGGCTGGAAGCCCGGCCACATCGAGCTCGCCGATCGCGCGAATCTCCTCCTACTCGCTCCAGCGACCGCGAACGTGATCGCTGAACTCGCCCACGGTCTCGCGGGTCATCCGATCTGTGAGATCGCTCTCGCCACGCTCGCGCCAGTGCTCATCGCGCCGGCGATGAATGGCAAAATGTGGGAGCACGCAGCGACGAAAGCGAATGTAGCGACACTCACGGCGCGTGGCGTGGAGTTTGTCGGCCCCGCGGGCGGAATGCTCGCGTGCGGTTACGAAGGATTGGGAAGATTGGAAGATGTGGAAGTGATCGCGCAACGCGCGCTCGCGCTCGTGAAGAAGTAATCGCGCGCGGTTATTCGCTGCGACGAATGCGATGCGCGCGGACTTCGCGCGCATCACTGCAAATAGCGCGGCACTCCGCGCGAATCCTGCACGTGAAGTGATCATGCTTCTT
>CBHXZU010000745.1:0-3366 GCA_966125105.1 uncultured Prosthecobacter sp. | reverse complement strand
AATTCCCGCTCCTCCGCGCGGGCCTGGCAAACCGTTTCCCGGAGGCCGCCGGATATCCCGCGAGCACACCCGCCTCCCCTGCCGCGCCTGTGGCCGATGCATCCCCACGCCAGGGACCAAAGATCTTGCCCGCCTCCCTCGTCGGAATCGGCGCCTACATTCCGGATCTCAAGGTGAAAGACCTCAGCGGCGCCGAGCGTTCAATTTCCTCCTACGCCAACGGAAAGCCGCTGGTCATCGCCAACTTCAGTCCCACCTGCCCGATCAGCAAACGCTACCTTACGACGCTGCTTGCCCTGCAAAAGGAACAGCCGAAAGCCGCATTTCTCTTCATCGCCACGACGGCGACAGATTCCGATGCGTCGCTGAAAGAGGCCCTGCCTGGAGCCGCCATCGCCCGCGATCCTTCCGGCGCATTGCTGCGCGCGCTCGGAGCGAAAGCGTCGACCGATACCTTCGTCCTCGATGCGAAACGCACGCTGCAATACCGCGGCGCGATCGACGACCAATACGGTCTCGGCTACTCTCTGGATGCACCGCGAAGCCGCTATCTCGCGCCCGCACTCGACGCGGTGATCGCCGGACGCGCGCCCGCCATCGCGGCAACGGAGGCGCCGGGCTGCGAACTCGATCTTTCCACCGCGGCAGCAACGACCGCAGCACCGGTCACTTTTCACAACCGCATCTCGCGACTTCTCCAGCAACACTGCCAGGAGTGTCACCGCAAAGGCGGCGTCGCGCCATTCACCCTCGAGACGCTCGATGACGTGAACGAGCACGCCGGCATGGTCAAAAAGATGGTCGCCGGCGGATTGATGCCACCGTGGTTCGCTGCGGCAGCACCCGCGGGAAAACACAGCCCATGGCTGAACGATCGCGCGCTGCCCGAAAATGACCGCTCGGACCTGCTCGCCTGGCTCGCGAATGGACGACCGGCTGGGGACGAGAAAGACGCGCCGCTTCCCCGCGCCTGGCCCGTGGGTGAATGGACGATCGGCACGCCCGACGCGACTTTCCAAATCCCGCAGCCGATCGCGGTGAAGGCCACTGGCACGATGCCGTATCAAACGGTGCGTGTTTCCACAAACTTCGCGGAAACGCGCTACGTCACTGCCGTCGAGGTTCTGCCTACGGCGCGCGATGTCGTGCATCACGTGCTGGTTTTCGCCGATGGTGGCGGACGCCCGATCGATCGTCTTCGGCGCGCCCTTGATCGCGGCGACGGGCTCCGCCAGCGCGAGGATGATGAATCCGGCGGCTTCTTCGGCATCTACGTTCCAGGCAACAGCGTGATGGAATATCCCGAAGGCTTCGCCAAGGAACTGCCCGCGGGCGCGACGCTGCGTTTTCAGATTCACTACACGCCCAACGGCACGGCCACGCAGGACCAGGTGAAGATCGGCTTCAAGTTCTCCAAGGAAGCGCCGCGCCACCTCGTGCACAATGCCGGGATTTCCAATCGGCGATTCAGCATTCCGCCCGGCGCCGACAATCATTCCGTGGAAGCACGGCTTCCGGTCCCACAAGAAGCCGCGATCCTCGCCTTCCTCCCGCACATGCACGTCCGCGGAAAAGCGTGGAAATACGAGGTGATCAAACCGGGCGGCGCGACGGAAACGATGCTCGAAGTCCCGCGCTACGACTTCAACTGGCAACTCCTCTATCGTCTTGCTGAGCCGCTACGCGTGCCGGCCGGATCGATGCTGAAGGCAACCGCGTGGTACGACAACAGCGCCAACAATCCTGCCAACCCGGATCCGGGCAAACTCGTTCGTTGGGGCCCGCAGACCACGGACGAAATGATGCTGGGCTATGTGGAGTATTACCTCCCCGGTGAGCCGTCACCGAAAGTGACGGTCACCAAGTAGGGATCTCAGAATCCGGAGTCGAGGGGAGAATTGCTGGCCGGGCCTCCCTGCATTCGCCGGATGATCTCTGTGATGGGCATGAATACCGTTTTCGTTAATTCTGACTCGCGAAAATCGTTTTAGTTCCGGACCTTCCACACTGCGCGAAGCCATTCACCCCTCGTAGCTGGCGCCTTCGGAAGCGATGCGGAATCCACCTTCAACTCCGCCGCCAACTTCTCCCACTTCGCCGCGAGTTCCGCGTCGAGCGGATTATCCAATCCCGCGGCGTGATTCGGAAATGCCTCATAATACTGTCCCACGATCTGCTTCCTCCGAATGGCATCCTTCTCCGGCGTCGGCGCCAAACCATGGAACCCTCCTGCAGTGCCCCACCACTGCACCATCGCGAAGTCGGCGTTCCCCGGCGGAAGGTCGCTGACGTAAATCGTCGCCGCGCCCGCGGAGTGCAGTTTCGCCTGCAGCGCAGGAATGTCGACAAACTGCACCGGTCGATATTTCTTCCGCGCAAGGTGCGCCGCATGCCCGGCCGCTTCGCCCAGGCTCATCCAGATCGGCTCGAGACGCAGGGAGCAAAAACCCACGTGCGACGAACTCACCGCGCCGGCGACAAGCAGATTATCCACGTCCTTCGGCACAAGCACGCCATAGGGGATTTGGTAAGGCACAACGGACTTGTAAAACTCGCCCGTGTGTTTCCCGCCAAACGCCGGCCCTTCATGCGCCGTCCCGTGGCAGTTTGGACCGTAGTCCCCCATTGCGATCGCGTCTCGCTGCAACACGGCGCGCGCATCGCCTTCCGCAAAAGCTGAGTCGTTCTCCGTGTAAACGCGGAGGCCCGTCATCCGCCGCCCTTCGCGAACATAGAGTTGCTCCGGCAAATGCGCGCTCTCCGTAAACTCGTCTTTGCAAAGTCCCCATTCGCGGGCTTCCGCCCGAAGCTTCTCCGGCATGGCATTGTCGTTCTGCACGAAATAGAGCAACCCGACGTTCCACCGCAGGTGCTCGGCGAAGATCCGCTCACGCGCTTGCGCCAGGGCGAGACGGGAAAACGGCGGCGTCTCAATTGCGTCCGAGATTCCGCCGCGAATCAACGGTCCCGCCGCGCCGTCCGGCCAGGCTTCGTTGCGGCCCGGCATGGAAAGGCGCACTGGTCCATTCGATTGATCGTTCACGTCAAATTTTCCGCCAGGCAGCGGCGGGAACTGCGCCTTGAAGACGTTTGTCGTCTTCATCCCAAACAGGGACGTGATCTTCCCGTTCTTCAGTAGCGGCAGCAGTCGAACAAAGTCTGCGCGGTCATATCCCTCGGGCCTCGCCGGCAGCACTCGGTTCGCCGGATCCTGCGTCATGCACAGCCGGAAGTTGTACCCCTGCAACTGCGTGTCCGCTTCGTCCGGCGCGAGCGATTCGTTGTGCTCTGACTTGCCCTCGCGCCCAACGCGAGATTGAACCCGCGCGGCAGCCATCAGGTCCCCTTCATACGTGGCGTCGATGT
>CBHXZU010000744.1:0-3373 GCA_966125105.1 uncultured Prosthecobacter sp. | reverse complement strand
TTCCGCCGGTTCGGAAAATGCGCTAACCGGAAATGGCTTTTGGCAACTGCTCTAAACTAAACACTACACCAACCCGAACCGAACACCTCGTATCGGACGTCGCGAAATCACGCGGCAGAGAATAAAGGACGATGCTTGGCGCGTGCAATTTCCGCTCGTCACTTCCGAATCGTGAAGCAACGTTGGGCGTCCGATGTTGCCTGATCGCCTGAAACGAATCTTGGAAGTGAAGCACGAGGAAGTCGCGCGCCTGCTTCCGCGCGCGCCGCACCTGCGTGCCGCGGCGCTGCAGCGAAACGACTTTCGCGGGTTTGCGGACGCTCTCAACCTCGGGGTGGACGAAGACAATCATCCGCTCGGCCTCAGCCTGATCGCGGAGGTGAAGAAAGCGAGTCCGAGCGCCGGCGTTATTTCAGCCGACTTCGATTACCTGGCCATTGCCAAAGCCTACGAAGCAGCCGGGGCGCATTGCCTGAGCATCCTCACCGACGAGCAGTTTTTCCAAGGGAGCCTCCGCTACCTCACGCGCATCCGCGAAGAGGTGTCCATCCCGTGCCTGCGCAAGGATTTCATCATCCATGAGGCGCAGATCTGGGAAGCGAGCGTTGCGGGTGCCGATGCAATCCTGCTCATTGTCGCCGCGCTGGAGCAGAAGGATCTCGAGCGGCTCTTCAAAGAAGCGCAGACCTTTCAATTGGACGCTCTCGTGGAAGTCCACACGCGCGAGGAACTCGACCGCGCCATCGATCTCGGCGCGACGCTGATCGGGATCAATAATCGCAACCTGCACACCTTTGAGGTCGACCTCGCGGCGACGGAGGAACTCAGCGAGGAGGTGCCGGACGACGTCATCCTCGTTGCCGAGAGCGGCCTGAAAACCGCGGCCGACACGCAGCGCATGTTCGACTGTGGCTGCAACGCCATCCTCGTCGGCGAATCGCTCATGCGTGCCGGCTTGGAAGGCATCCCGGAACAGGCGAAGTCGCTGCTCGGGGTAAAGTAAGGCGCTCACGAACACCGCTCATTATAGGCGGGATCGCAACCGGCGCTGAATGAACTCTCAGCCTTTTGAAGGCCTCGAAATGCGCTGAGATCAGTGCTGCAGCCGTATCGCGAACCGGAAAGACGACAGTGGAGCGCTGCCAATCGCCGTTGCGGGCCTGGCAGACGCCTTTGCAGATGTGGAAGTGGCTTGTGCAGATGGGGAAGGCGCCAATTCGGGTGGGTAAATCGCCTGCGCATGTGTGATGATCGCCTTCGCAAACCCGTTGAACGCCTATGCGGCATCGGAAAGCGCCTAGTCGCCACCGTAAAACGCCATGCATGGCTTATTAATCGCCTTCGGGGGCGCGTTTGTCGGCGCGAGAGGTCTTGCTTATGGCGCCGCAGGCGTGAAACTCGCTCACGCCAAGCCCCGACCGGGGCTGACCCATTTCATTGCATCCATGGCATCTCCGAAAAAACCCGCATCCGCCCCGCACCCGAGTTTTGCCGACCTGATTTCGGTCGTGGCTTCGCCAGAGCGCTGGAGAATCTATACAGAACTCGCGAAAGGGGAGCCCTTGCCGGTCGGGGAGATCGCGCGCCGGGTGGGTTTGACGCCGAACGGTGCTTCCAAGCTACTTTTACGGCTTGAGCGATCCGGCTTGCTCGAGCGCCGCTACGGCAGGGTGTATCGCATCCCGCCGAAGTTCCTCGTCCAAGGCGAGGCAAAGCTCGATTTTGGCCCGATCGTTGCCCGCCTGGATTACCAGGATAAGGAGTCCGCTTAAAGCGAGGGCGGAATAAGGCAGGGGAGCCTGCGTGGGGCTGGCGAGACGAAAGGAGCGCGCGTCCGGAACTCTCATCGTTGCGCCGCGTTTAGTATAAACATAACGCGCCTAACGGAGCTGAAACGCCCTAGCCTTCTGGAATGAACTTCGGTGACACCCCATTAGGCTCCATCGGGATGGCCAGCTTTTCGTTGCCGGTCAGTTACTTTCTCTAATTGCAGCACCGCATCTTATGGATGCCGGAGAGAGCCCGGGCCGCTTCTGCCACTTTGTTGTGGCCGCGACCGGCGCGTGGTCAGCAGCGCGAGGCCGGTCATGATGGCCAGTGTGGAATTAGGCTCCGGAATATTCACTGGGCTGTTGACCATCTGCGATGAGTCTCCGGCCATCGTGTTGTAGTAGAGATGCAGGCCATTGAGGTTCAGCACGGCGGTGGGATCGTCAAAGATGAGCGTGTCCACATAGAGCGCGTCCGGCGTGCCGGCGCTGTTGTCGACGGCGTCTTGGAGCAAAACATGCGCGCCCGAGCCGATGCGGAGGGTTGGCAGGCTGAAGTTGTCGACAAAGCCAGTTGCGTTACCGAGATGAGTTGCCGGGTCGATCCCATAGTCATGGCCGCCGATTTCGAACGGTTGCCAATCCTGCCATTGCCCCGCGGTTGCGCCCACGCCGCCGGTCAATTGAAATGCGGATTGCGGAGTAAGGGACCACAAAGAAGCAGCAGTTCCGCGGAAAGTGAAAGCGCCGGAAAGCGTGAGGGTGCTGTCGAGATCGAGTTGCGCGGATTCCGCCAGCGTCAGGTCGGAGGCGATCAGCGGCGCGATGACCGAAAGGGTGCCGTCTTCGATGCGAATCGGACCATTGATTTCGGATTCGGTGACGATGTGGATCCCGCCCTGGGTGGTCGCTGCAATGCTGCCGCCGTTGATGGTCGCGCCCGCGATTTCCACCGTGGAGTTGTTCACCGCCTCGATCCTGGCGAGGGAGTCCTGAAAGATGATGCCCATGGCCCGGAGGGTGCCGCCGTCGGCGCGCATTGTGGCGTCATTGTAGATTCCGTTCACGATTAAGGGTCCTGCCGGGCTCTCAGCGAGGAGGAGGGCGCGGTTTCCGAAGAGCCCCTCGATCACGCCGGATCCGCGGATGGTGTTGTCGAAATTGATGAAGGAGTCGCTCGAACTCAGCGTGCGGATCGCGGCGATGGTGGCGTCGGTCGAGGCGAGGCGAATCGTGCCTCCGCCCCTCAATTCGGTGATGCCGCCGGTGCTCAATAACGTGGAATGGCCGCCCGCGGCGGCGGCGAGCGTGAGGGTTCCCTGGTTGGTGAATGTCTCGCTGAGCAGGAGTTCGCCGACGCCGACATGGAGATCACCGGCGAGGGTCACGAGCTCCAGCTTGGCAGAATTGACGATTTGGATCGTCCCGTTGGTGTTGGTGGCCAACGTGCCGTTGCGAATCGTGGCACCGGCGAGCTCCGCAACGGAGCTATTGATCGCTTCGATCCTGCCGGGGACGTCCTGGACGATGGAACCCATGACGCGCAGGATGCCGCCGTCGGCGCGCATTGTGGCGTCATTGTAGATTCCGTTCACGATTAAGGG
>CBHXZU010000743.1:0-3380 GCA_966125105.1 uncultured Prosthecobacter sp. | reverse complement strand
AGGACGTTGCGCGGCGCATCATCCACAACTTGCTCGGGAAAGATATCGTGGGCCTGGCGGCGCTCTCGACGCCTCACGTGGTGCTCGCCCATACGATCACGCCCAGCGACACGGCACAGATGAACCGGCAGAATGTGCTGGGATTTGCCACCGAGGTCGGCGGGCGCACGTCCCACGCGGCCATCATGGCGCGGTCGCTCGCCATTCCGGCGGTGATCGGCCTGCATCGCGTGCTGGACCAGGTGGAGAACGGAGAGGAAGTGGTGCTCGACGGCTACTCGGGCATGCTGATCGTCAACCCGAGCGAGCAGACACTTTACGAGTACGGCGAGAGCGAATCGAAGCGCCGGTTGGTGGAGTCTGGGCTGACGCAGCTGCGCGAAACGGTCTCGACCACGACGGATGGGCGGCATGTGACGCTCTCGGCGAATATCGAGTCGCCCGAAGATGTGGCGCAGGTGCTGGCGAGTGGCGCGGAAGGTGTGGGCCTCTTCCGCACGGAATTCATTTACCTGCAGAAGGCGACGCTGCCGTCAGAAGACGAGCAATTCGAAGCCTACTGGCACGTCGCTGAGGCGGTGCAGCCGCATGCCGTGATCATTCGCACGCTCGATCTTGGGGGCGACAAGGTGGCGGACTGCCTGCACATGGAGCGCGAGGAGAACCCGTTCCTCGGATGGCGGGCGATTCGCGTATGCCTCGAGCGCACGGACCTTTTCAAGTCACAGCTCCGCGCCATTCTTCGCGCCAGCGTGGCGGGCAATGTGAAGGTAATGTTCCCGATGATTTCGGGCATGGGCGAGTTGCGGGTCGCAAAGGAACTTTTGGCTGAATGCCGGGAAGAACTGCGGAAGGAAGGGAAGGCCTTCGATGAGAAGATGGAGATCGGCATGATGATCGAGGTGCCGAGCGCGGCTTTGATCGCCGATCTCCTCGCGAAGGAAGTGGATTTCTTCAGCCTCGGAACCAATGACCTCGTGCAATACACGGTCGCAGCGGACCGGACGAACGAGCAGATTGCGCATTTGTACGAACCGACGCATCCGGCCGTGTTGCGCTTGATCAAACAGACGGTCGATGCCGCGCATAAAAACGGCATTTGGGTGGGAGTGTGCGGTGAGATGGGCGGCGACATTGCTTTGACTCCGCTCCTGATTGGGCTGGGCGTGGATGAATTGAGCTGCGGCGCCGCAGTTCTGCCGCGGGTGAAGCGCGCGGTCCAGTCGCTGAGCACGCAAGTGTGCGAGGAACTCGTCTCGGAATCGATGAATTACGACACCGGCACGGCGATCCTTTCAAAAGCCGAGGAAGTCGCGCGGAAGCACTACGACGAGCTGCTTTGATGCGGCAGCGTTGGTTCTAGGCTTGCGGTCCGGCGATTGGCGCGTTGTTCTCCGCGCCCCATGGCCACCCTAAATTTTGCGATCATCGGCACCGGCGGGATCACGCTGCAGAACCATCTTCCCGGACTCGCGATGTGCAAGGACGTGCGCGTCACGGCGCTGTGCGACACCAACGAAGCCACGCTCGAAGCGGCGCGCCAGCAGACAGGCGTGACCACGGGCTCGACGAATTACGAGGACATCGTGAAGCGCGACGACGTGCACGCGGTGATCATCGCCACGCCGAACATTGCGCATAAGCCAATCGCGCTCGCCGCCATCGCCAACGGGAAGCATGTGATGTGCGAGAAGCCGCTCGCGTTGACCGCAACGGACGCGAAGGAGATGGCCGCGGCCGCTGACAAGGCGGGTGTGCGCCACATGACGGCGTTCACCTACCGATTCGTGCCGGCGATGCGTTACCTCGGGCACCTGATCAAGCAGGGGGATCTCGGGCAGCCGTATCACTATCGCTCCTGCCGCCTGCAGGACTGGGGCACGCGCAATCTTGGCTGGCGCCAGGTGAAGGCGCTCGCGGGGAACGGAGAGCTTGGCGACATGCTCAGCCATCGCATCAATTTCGCGCAGCATCTCGTCGGCCCGATGAAGCGCATCGTGGCGAATGTGAAGACGCTCACGCCGGTTCGTGGGGGGAAACCGAACGACACCGAAGACTGGGTGGGCATCATCGCCGACTTCACCAATGGCGCGACGGGCGTGCTCGAGAGCTCGAAGCTCGCGAGCGGTCGCAATGAGTCGTGGCGCAGTCTTGACTACGTGGAAGTGAATGGCAGCGAGGCGACGTTCGAGTTCACCACGGGAAAATGGGATGAGCTGCAATACGGCAAGGTCGGCGGCCCCGGTCTCGCGCCGCTGAAAGTGCCACGGGAATTCTGGACATGGCCGGGCTCGCCGCGCGACCCGGACCAGGGCGATCCGCTCGTGGCGTTCCGGTACGACCAGGCTTTTGAGTTTGTCGACGCGATCCGGTCGGGACGTCCGGCGGTGCCGAGCTTCCACGAAGGCGCAGCGACGCAAGTGGTGATGGATGCGGCGCTGGAATCGGCCGCATCGGGCCGCTGGATCGACCTCGAATAATTCAGCGAACGACGACGCTTATGAAGAATGCAGTTGTTACTGGAGCGGGTAGCGGAGTGGGACAGGCGACGGCGCTCGCGTTGGTCAGGCAAGGCTGGCGCGTGGCGATCCTCGGACGGCGCGAAGAGGCGCTCGCTGAGACGGTGAAGCTGGCAGGAGAACTGGGTTCCAAGATTTTGCCGGTGGCGTGTGACATCGGGGATTCTGATGCGGTGGCGAAAGCTGGCGCGAAGATCCTGCAAGAGTTTGGCGAAGTAGAAGTGCTTGTGAACTCCGCGGGAACGAATGCGCCCAGGCGCGCGCTCGAGGTGCTCTCCCTGGAAGATTACCACGGGATGATGGATGCGAACCTCAACGGCGCGTATTACTGCGTGCAGGCGTTCCTGCCGGGCATGCGCGCGCGGGGGAGCGGAACGATCGTCAACGTGGTCTCCGACGCTGGCAAACAGGCTTCACCGAAGGCGGGACCCGCGTATGTGATGTCGAAGTTTGGCATGGCGGGCCTCACTCAGAGCATCAACGCCGAGGAGCGCGGACGCGGAGTGCGCGCCTGCGCGATCTTCCCGGGCGACATCGACACGCCGCTGCTCAACAAGCGCCCCGTCGTTCCAGACGCCGACGCGCGCGCCCGCATGATGCAGCCCGAAGACATTGCCGATTGTGTGCTGCACTGCATCAACCTCCCATCCCGAGTGGTGGTGGAAGAGATGCTGGTGCGCCCGCGGTGACGCTCGGAAGGAGTTCAGTTCCGAAGGAACGAAATGAGATAGCCCAGATCTCTGCAGGCATTCCGCAGGCAAAGACGATAGCCGCGGGAACGTCTGAAATCGCAAGGAGCGGCGATCTCCAGGTCGCCGGGGCGGTAGCGAGGGTGCGGAGCTGCCGCGAATGGGAGGTTAT
>CBHXZU010000742.1:0-3384 GCA_966125105.1 uncultured Prosthecobacter sp. | reverse complement strand
GCAACATGTTATTAGTTCGTTTGTTTGGTTTTGGTATTAGTTCATCAGCGCAACTGCTGCTGCGCTTGACGGGATCTAATTAAGCAGCCCCGATGCCAAGTTGTGCCACGCCCACCAAAATTTTTACGGAACCCATGGAAATGAGAAGAATGGGGGGTCGGCTTTAAGGGACGAGTAGGTGGGGTTGGCTCGATCTCACCCACGGTCCCCAGAGGAGGGATGCCCTTCAGCCTGGAGGAATGATCCGTGTCATACCGGGATGCATCTTTGGGTGCCTCTGATCAAAAATGAGACGTTTCTCATAATTGGCTGGGATATCGTAAGCCATTGTCGGGCAGGGGATACGCGGGGTTGTAGGGGAGAGGTTGTGCCAGCCTTGATGTGGCATACCGCTTTCGTGAGGCCCGTGAAATCACTGCCGCGCCGGAAAAAGCACGCCTTACTAAAGAAGGACTGATGAGGGTGAACCGACGGAACGGGGCCGCAGCTCGGGAGGATTTGCGCTGAAGAAGGTGCCCGGGCTGGTTGCTGGTCGTTTAAACCAAAACTGAGCGCACGCACTCGTGGACGAAATTCCAGTCCACATTTTCCCTAGGCTCCCACGCGCCGATGCCCACCGGCAGAACGAAGAGGTTTTTCCCGTCGCGGAACTTCTTGTCCATCTGCATGGCTCGAATCACCCGATCAAACAGTCCCGGCTTGGAAGGGAAGCTATTCGGAAGGCCGGCTTTCGTGAGCAGCCGCAGCAGCCGGTCGAGGAACACTTCGTCGACCAGCTTCAAATGCATGGCCATCCGGGCCGCCGCCACCATGCCGATCGAAATGGCTTCACCATGCGTGAGGGTGTAATCAGCGCTGAGTTCGAGCGCGTGACCGATCGTGTGCCCGAAGTTGAGCACGTTTCGGATCCCGAGTTTGTCGAGCTCGTCTTTCTCCACCACGTCGGCTTTCAGGCGAACGCAGCGGGAAACGATTTCAACCAGAGTGGCTGAATCCCGGAGCAGCAGTCGTTCGATTCCTCCCGCTTCGAGTTGCTCAAACAACATGCGGGAGCATACCGCTCCATATTTGATGACCTCCGCGAGGCCACTGCGCAGTTCCCGGTTGCTCAAAGTATTCAGCGCTTCGAGATCGCAAGCAACCAGCCGTGGCTGACTGAACGCGCCCATAATGTTTTTCACTCCGCCAAAGTTCACCGCAACCTTGCCGCCCACGCTTGAGTCCACCGCCGCCAGCAGCGTCGTTGGGATCTGCACAAAGGGCACGCCTCGGCGAAACACGGCAGCCGCAAAACCGCCGAGATCGCCGACCACTCCCCCGCCGAGGAGGAAAACGAGAGGCGTCGCGCCGGTATCCGGGAATGCTTGGAGCAAGGCAGCGCAGGTTTTGGAGAATTCATCCCAGTTTTTTCCGGCCTCTGTCGCCGGGATGTCGTGCCGGACGATCTGCGAGAAGCCCGAATCTCGCAGGGACGCCTCGAGTTTCGCGAAATAGGTGGCGCCCACTTGCGGGTTCGTGATCACGAATGCGTTCGTTTGCTTCAGACCTTCGGCTCTCAGCAGTTCTCCCAAACCAGCCAGCAGCCCAGAGCCTACCAGCACTGGGTAGGACCGCGGACCGAGCTCAACATGAATGCGACGCATTGGCTCACCATGCACAAGGTGTGCGACGTCGCGAAAGCGCATTTTGAGGATCGGGAAATCGAAGCGCTGCGGTCGACACGGCCGGAATCCTCGCGCACCCACTTTCTCTCCGGCGTTCACACCCGTAGTCTCGCAATTCCAGGATGAGGCGTTCGGACCTCGCGAAAACCTTTCCCAAGTCTATGCCTGGCCTTCATCGAGTTCGGCAACTTTGGCGGAAGTCCGCGCGGGACACGTTTGGAGGTGCTATCGCGTGCCCGTGGAAGGGGGGGTACAGGTGATTCTTGGGGTTTGGCGGTTGCGTTGCGGGGTAGCGAAAAACCGCATTTGCCGGGTCTGCAACTGGCCGCAACTTTGCCAAGCCTCGCGCTTGGCAGGTTGCACCGAGCCGCTACGTTCGCGCCACATGAACGACCCGCGTTACGACCTCCTTGCCCGGAATTTGGTGACTTTTTCCACGTCTCTTAAAGCGGGTGAGACCGTGCTCCTCGATATGTTTGATATCCCGGACGAGATGACCGTGGCCCTCATTCGCGCAGCCCGGGCCGTGGGCGCAATCCCGCTCGTGCAACTCCATCACGGCCGCGTGTCGCGAGAAATGGCGATTGCCGCCCAGGAGGACGGGCTCGATGTGCATTCCGCGGTCCAACTCGCCCAGATGAAGAAGATGGACGCTTACATCGCGTTCCGCGGCGGGAATAATATCACCGAGAGCAGCGACGTGCCGGCGGATAAAATGAAGCTGGTGAGCAAGAAGATGAAGCCCGTGCTCGATTGGCGGGTGAAAAAGACGAAGTGGTGCGTGCTCCGCTGGCCGTCGCCGAGCATGGCGCAGCTCGCTGGGATGAGCACTGAGGCATTTGAAGATTTCTACTTCCGCGTTTGCACGCTCGATTACTCACGCTTGGTCCCTGGCATGAAAGCCCTCGCCGAGACGATGATGAAGACCGACCAGGTGCACATTAAGGGCCCCGGCACGGACCTGCGCTTCAGCATCAAGGGCATCAAAGCCATTCCGTGTGGCGGCACGCACAATATCCCTGATGGCGAGGTCTTCACCGCGCCCGTCCGCAACAGCGTGCAGGGAGTCGTGCAATACAACGCGCCCACGATCTACCAGGGCACGAGCTTCGACCGCATTCGCCTCGAGTTCAAAGACGGCAAAGTCGTGAACGCCACTTGCAATGGCGACGACAAGAAGCTGAACGACATTCTCACGAGCGACGCTGGCGCGAGCTACATCGGAGAGTTTGCCATCGGCTTCAATCCGCACGTCCTGCATCCGATGCGGGACATTCTCTTCGATGAGAAAGTCGCCGGTTCATTCCACTTCACCCCGGGCCAGTGCTATGAGGAAACGGAAAACGGCAATCGCTCGCAGGTCCACTGGGACATGGTGTGCATTCAGCGGCCGGAATACGGCGGCGGCGAAATCTATTTCGACGGCAAGCTCATCCGCAAAGATGGCCTGTTCGTCCCGAAGGCGTTGCAGGCGCTGAACCCGGACCGTTTGTTGAAATAAGCTTTCCCGCCCGGCTTCGGGCGGCTTGAACCCCGGCCGTGAAACGCGCCATCTACGCAGGCTCCTTCGATCCCGTGACCAACGGTCACCTGGACGTGCTCGGGCGCGCCGCCCAGATTTTCGACGAGATCATCGTCGCCGTGGCGCACAATCCCGAAAAGCGGGGGCTCTTCACCCCGGAGGAGCGCGTTGGTCTGCTCAAAGAAACCACTGCGAATA
>CBHXZU010000741.1:0-3390 GCA_966125105.1 uncultured Prosthecobacter sp. | reverse complement strand
GGAGCAACTCGCCGCGTTATTCGACGCCGCGCGCATTCCGCCCGATTGGATCGAGAAGTGGCTGAGCCCGCAGCACATGGTGACTCAAGCCGGTGTGCTGCATGTGTTGCTGCCGATTCAGCACCTGGAGGCGCTGATGCCCAAGCAGCGCGCTTTCCTTTACGCCGAGTTGGCAAAGCACGCCGTGAATGAGTTTCACCGCGATCCCGTTTTCATCACGAGCGGCGACGTCGCGGACTTCTTCCGGCACACGGACGTCGCTGCGGACCATGCCCGTTGGTTTGAGCGGATGTGCTACCGACGCGGCAACGTGCTGTGTTTCTCCGACATCCCGGCGCTCATCGGACGGGCGCGCAGTGCCTCGGAGGCGCGGCGTCTCTTCAAGCTGTGCTCCCGGACCCGGGCGATAATCGCCCGCCTGCGTGTGACGGCACAGACGGATTGCGCGGCGCTCGTCGATTACTGGTCGCTGCCGGAGCGCCGCAAGGATGTGTTGCCGCTGCTCCAGAGTCTTGTCGAACTTCGGGAAGCCGGCTCGCTTGATCTCATTCACCTGCTTCCGCCGATGGCGCGCAAACTGGTGAACAGCTACCCGCCGCTCGAACTTGGGATGCACGGCCGCATGCCCGACTGCCACTGGAGTTCCCTGAACTTCTTCAACTACGAGGCCCAGGACTGCTTCCTCGACACACGCCTCGCCGCGAGCCACCTGCTGGAAAGCTATGAGACCGTCGAGGCGCCCTATCGCTACGGGGACAAGCTGTTCTTCATCGATGGGCCAAATGGCGGCTCCTATCACAGCTGCGTTTACATCGCCGACGACATCGTCTTCGCAAAGAACGGCGATAACGCGGCCAATCCCTGGATTCTGACGCGACTGGAAGATCAGAAGCAGGTCTATCTGAGCGGCGTATCGGGTCGAATCCAGGCCTATCGCCGACGCCCGGACGCGTAGGCGTCGTTGGGCAATCGATGGCGCCGATGCGTGCCGCCTTGCATCTTCGGAGCAGGAGTTCAAAGGTGCGGGCACCTTCGTGGTCAGACTCCTCTGAACGTATGCCATTTCGCCTGCTCCTCCTGTTCGTCGTCGCGCACGCCTTCGCCATTCTCCCAATTTCCGCGGAGACGATCTCCCTCAACTTTCGCTCACGGACGAAGGCCGGCGAAGTTTCGGAGAAGCCGGCGACTTGGGATGCGGCGAAGACCGCGCTGATTATTTGCGATATGTGGGACACGCACACGTGTCCCAATTCCGCCGCGCGTGTCGGAGAACTCGCGCCGAGAGTGGACGCCTTTGCCAAAGCGCTCAGGGCAAAAGGCACGCTGATCATCCATTGCCCGAGTGACGTGACGAAGTTCTACGACGGATCGCCGGCTCGCAAACTCGCGCAATCCGCCCCGGTCGTGGAGCCCAAGGTGCCGCTTAAGCGCTGGTGTTTCCTGGATCCCGAGAAGGAGGCACCGCTGCCGATCGATGACAAAGACGGCGGGTGCGATTGCCCGACGACGTGGAAGAAAGGCGATCCGTATCCATGGAAACGTCAACACGCCGCCATCGAAATCGCGGAAGGGGATGCACTCACCGATAATGCCGAGGCCTATTACCTGATGCGGCAGCGGGGTATCGAAAACGTCCTCGTCTGCGGCGTGCACCTCAACATGTGCGTGCTTGGTCGTCCCTTCGCGATCCGGCAACTATCGGCACAGGGACTCAAGGTAGCGCTCGTCCGTGATCTCACGGACACCATGTACAATCCCGCGCGAAGCCCCTGGGTGAACCACTTCGCCGGGACGGAGCTGATGGTGCAGCACGTGGAAAAGTTCTGGTGCCCGACCATCGCCAGCAGCGCGCTGCTCGGGGGTGAGCCATTCCGTTTCGCGGGCGATCGTCCGCCTCATGTCGTTTTCCTTGTCGGCGACACGGAATACGAAACCGCCCGCACCGTGCCTGCGTGGGCGAAGGCGGAACTCGAGCCGCGTGGGATCCGTTGCACCTGGCTTGTGGACGATCCGAGTGTCCCGTTCGATGTCCCGCAACTTTCCGAGTTAAAGAATGCCGATGCGCTTTTCCTGACCGTGAAGCGACGCGGCTTGCCGAGCAAGCAGATGCAGGCGATTCGGGAGTTCACGCTCGCCGGAAAGCCGGTGCTTGGCATCCGAACCGCGAGCCATGCCTTCGATCCGAAGAAGCTGGAGAGCGGCTTCCTTGCGTGGCCGACGTTCGACCGAGACATCTTCGGCGGCTGGTATCAGAACCATTACGGCAAAGGGCCAGCCACGCTCGTGAGTCGCGCCTCTGCAGCGAAGGACCATGCGATTCTAGCAGGCATTCCGGAGGGGGCGATTAAGTTTGAATCGCACCTCTACAAATGTCGTGAACTGGGTCCCAAGACGACGACGCTTCTGACCGGAACGATCGAAGGAAAACCCGAAATCAGCGAGCCCGTCGCGTGGGTCAACGAGGCGCCCGAGCGTAAGTCGTTTTATACTTCGCTCGGGGCGCCTGAGGACTTTGCACAGCCTGCGCTGCGCAGACTCCTCCTGAACGCCACTCTCTGGGCCGTCGGC
Organism: uncultured Prosthecobacter sp.; assembly: GCA_966125105.1. Taxonomy (GTDB): domain Bacteria; phylum Verrucomicrobiota; class Verrucomicrobiia; order Chthoniobacterales; family Chthoniobacteraceae; genus SXWH01. The sequence continues at coordinate 822 of CBHXZU010000741.1, read as the reverse complement.
CAACCGATCCCCCCCGCCGAAGCGGGTCTGGCCGCTGCGCAGCAGTAACGCTCAGCGTCGGGCGGGCTCGGGCGGTCGATCTGCAGGTGGACGATCACCGGGTGCTCGATCACCTGGCGGGCGCTCTGCGTTGATGTCTCGCTCGAGCAATTCCAACTTCTTTCGCCACTCCGCCGGAACGGCATCGCGTTCCGCCGGGGTTCCCACGGGACCCTGCCATGCAGAATCGCCGTTGGGCTTCTGAACCGAGAAAGTCCGCGTCCCACCTGTGCTGCGCAGCTCAAACGTTCCGTCTTCATCGTTGCGCGCGATGCGGGCATGATCGCGCAGGTACCGCACGCCGCGCTCACTCGGTTCGCGGAAATCGTTGGCGCCTTCGCGACTCGGGACGCGTCGCGATTGAGCGTCGATGCGACCTTCGGCGGGCTGAAACTGGACCTGTGGCCGCCCCGGATAGAGCGCCGGAAGCGGTCGACGTTCCGGCAGCATCTTCTCGCCGATCTTGAGGGTAACTTTCTGTTCCGCGCCTGCGCGGATGATGGTGAGGTTCGCCTCCTTTTCCTTCCCCGCGCGGCGAACGAGCGCCTCGAGTTGCGGAGGGTTCGCCAGCAGTTGGTCTTCGAACTTGATGATTAGGTCATTTCGCTCGAGGCCTGCGCTCTTTGCAGGGCTGTCCGGAAGAACTTCTTCCACGATGAGCCCGAATCCTTCCGGCTGGCGCAATTGCGAGGTGAGTTCCGGTCCGGCATCGCGCGTGACGATCCCGAGATACGGCTGGAGCTTCTCCGGCATGCGCGCAATGAAGTTGCGCCGAGCGCCTCC
>CBHXZU010000740.1:0-3397 GCA_966125105.1 uncultured Prosthecobacter sp. | reverse complement strand
TGCGATGAAAGCCGCCACCGAGGGATCTCCGGCATGGCCCGTGATGAAGACAAAGCGTTTGCAGAGGTGCGGCTTCACCTTGGAAATCGCGAGGTAAAACATGTCCCCAGGGAAACGCGGCATCACCATGTCGCAAAGGATCGCATCAAAGTCCGTATCCATCGCGCAACGCAGGCCATCCACGCCGCGATTGGCGGTCTTCACTTTGAAGCCGCAGTGATGGAGATAAACTTCGAGGGCCTCGAGCATTTCGAGGTCATCGTCGACGATAAGCACGGTCGGCTTCTGGCGCGTTGCGCCATTGGAGGAGCGATTGCTAGGATCGCTCGCGCGATTGTCTACTTGGTCACGGCGGATTTCGTGCATGGCAGTCTGGTTGCTTGGTTGATTGGAGGAGGAAAAGTTTAGCGATCGCCTTCGAACCAGCTCACGATCCGGTAATCCGTGATCATGCCAGCCTGGCCGAGTGCCTGGTCGTAATGAACGCTCTGAACGCCGGTCATCGAGATCGTGCGCCCCACAAATGACCCGAAAACGGAGTCGGATTGCCCTCCCCCGGTGATGCGCAAATCATGTGCCGGAGCGTAGACGGCACCGTTGAAGCCGCCGTTTCCTGCGATCTTCAGGGTGCGGCGTTCGCCCTCCGGTGGCTGAACGCCGTAGACTTGCAAATGCGTGGACGAACCGGTGTTCAGAATCCCGCGGCCCTGGATGTCGGTGTCGCCCTCGACAAAGATCCGGGCGTACACGCCAGGGTCCAGTTGAATGGCCGCTTCCGTGCCGCTAATGCGGAGATCTCCCGTGACAACAATTTGCACAAACGTCGGGGACCCATCTTCCGCGCCCTTGACCCGCAAGACGTCGTCGCCAGTGAGGCTAACCGCGGAAAACTGGTAATTACTGGGCCTGTCCGCCCTCGCGTTGATGGTCTCCGGGTGATTGATCATTTGAGGCGTGCCCAGGTCGGGAAGCGTTTGCGGACGGCGCACGGCAAATACGTCCTGGAAAAAATCGTCGCGGATCTCGCCAGTCACGTTGTTGTTGTTCAGCACCGTCCCGTGATTCGTCATCGCGTCGCCGTGGATCTGCGCGCTTCCGGCATTGATCACTTCGCCATTCGTCGCGATATCGCCGTGCTCCTGCCGTTTCATCGCGTCGTAGGCGCCGTTCGTGGACTTGTCAGGGTCGCGCGAATCGTAGCTGTCGACGACGATGCTTTTGTCAGTGAGGTCGATCGACTCGATGCCAAACAAGGCGAGCCGGAATGCGCCGACCGGCTTGGCCACTGCCTCGATGAAACGCGTGCTTTGCGGCCCCGCCACGCGCTGTCCAGTGAAGCGATCGGAAACGAGGCTATATTTCCGCAAGGCATTGTCTTCCTTGTCCCCGGTGACCACCCTTCCCCCTGGGATGTCCGCAGCTCCGAGCGAACGGATCCGATACCATTGCTCGCCCGAGCTATCAAAGAGGCACGCCGGCGCATACACCACGAGTTGACTCCACGAACGCTGGCCTCCCTCATTATTCCGCGTCACCGCAGGTGCGGTCAATGAGTAGGACTTCCCAGCTGGCGCCATTGTTGGATTTTCTCCGGTCTCCTGATCGGCGGGGTCATTGAGGGTCCAGCCCTTCCACGCCCCCGAGGTGTCATATAAACCTTTGCGGATCTCTTCCATCGCGATCTCCACGCCGCTCTCGGCGGCAAAGAGCGCTTGATCCCAACTCGCCGCCTGGTGAACCGACCGCATCTTTGATTGCACCACCATGAAGGCAGCGCCGCCGATTCCGCCCACGATCGCAGCGCACGATAGCGCCATGAGCAGAGCAGTTCCCTTCGTTCTGTGATTGATGTATTTCATGGCGTTAGTGGCGTTTGTTGCGAAGCAGCGTGGTCGCATAGACCGCGCTGGCGGCCCGAAGACCGCTGATGTCGTTTGGATTCAGTTGAAACCTGGGAACGAAAGACACGGAGACTCCGATCGACTGCTTTCCACCGTCCGTATAGTTCGGCACGAATTCCTGCACGTCCGTGGCGATGGTGGTAACAGATTCGCTCACAACCGGCGTCCCTGTAGCCCGACCGATGCGCGACGCGGTTCGATAGATGGTCGAGTCTTGCTTGTAATAACGAATCGTTACTGGGTCAGGCGTGGTTAGGCTGGCTTCCGTATACTCGATCTCGTCGTTTCGAATTCGCGGATCACGCGCCTGGCCGCCATCATCGTAATAGTCGGGGATCGTTAGTGTGAGTCGCTGCGCGCCGTTGATTTCATCGATCTTTTCATGGTTTGTGACGGTGGTAGCGCGTCGCAAGTCGCCCCCAATGTAGCCGAGCAGGCGACTCTGCTGAACCTGGCTCGTGGCGTGGTGCTGCGATGCGCGAAAGCTCCGTTGCAGACTGGAGATTCCAGCGAGCAGGGCAGCCGCCATGATGGAAACCACCGAGCAAGCTACGAGCGCTTCCGTGAGCAAGGATCCGCGGCGTCCGGCGTTGAAGTGCAGCGCGTTCATTTGACGCCTGAGGCCCCTCCGACGTTTCCGCGGCCGTTGCCGCCGGCATTACTGCTCCCCTTCTCCGAAGCGCCGCTGCTTCCGCTCTTACTTTCACCGCTCCCGTTTCCGCTATCACTTCCACCACCATTGCCGTTGCTGTTTGACCCAGCGCCCTCAAAGCCCCCATTGCCCGATCCGTTGGATCCCGCTCCACCTCCAGCCCCGCTGCCGTTTCCAGTTGAGCCGCCGCCCGACCCTCCCGAATCCGTCGTGGGCTCTTCGTCAGCCGGATCACCAATCGGGGTGGCATCCGTGGCGGCGTCCCACGATCCTCCTCCGATCGGCCCCATTGCGGGAAGATTCACGCGGCTGATCCCGCCGTTGGAGAGAATCGTCGCGAGCTCCCGCGTATGAGGGGTCCCGCCTGGACCATCCCATTTCAATTGGACGATGATCTTCAACAGCCGCTCCGTGGCCAGGTCGCCGCTTTGTGTCTCAATCTTCGCTTCCGACTTCGGTTGTTTCGTGACCCGCAGGACGGTTCCATTCCCCGCCGGCCACCCGGTGACGGTGATGCTTTCACGATAGTCGATGAGGGGCGCGACAGACTTCGGCGGCGCTGAAAGTAGAGTCCCGGTTAAGTAATCCCCGTCGATCACTTGCTTCCAATTGGCACTCCGGACCTGCTCCAGGCGTTCCTGGAGGGCGTGGGAGGCTGCGCTCGCGTGCCGAGTGTCGGCAACGATCCTCAACTGCTGTGAATTCATGGCAGCCGCTCCACCGATTGCGATTGCTCCGATCGCCATCGAGATAACTGCTTCGCACAGACTAAATCCGGCGGAACGCCGATTCTGTTCTAGTGTTTGCATAGTTGGCACGCGCCTTGCGTGACAATTGTGAGAGT
>CBHXZU010000739.1:0-3399 GCA_966125105.1 uncultured Prosthecobacter sp. | reverse complement strand
CCGGACGAACGGTAATCTCCACGCCCGGGATGCCGAAACCATTCTCCGCAAGCTTCGCCACCGTTTCGAAACTCACGTTATAAAGATACTGGTACGGCACCCGTTCATTTGTGCGGAAGTGCCGTTCCAATTGTTCCCGGTTGTAGTCCAGCCGCACCGCCGGATCGTCCTTCTCCAGTTCCAGCGCCGCGAACTTGGGAATCACCCACTCGTTGATGATCTTCACGATGTCGGGGACCTTCACGTCCTCCGGCATCTCATCGATCGTGGCGCGATACTCCACTGTCGGCGCCATGCCATTGTGCGCCGCGCGATATCCTTTCACGATCGCGGGCAGGTCGAAGTCCACGCAATAACTCGACCGGTTGGTCACCAGGGGCAGACCATTGCGGTCGCGAATCTCTCCGCGAACGCTCGGAATGCGCACCGTCACCGCTGATCCGCGCCGCACTCGATCCGCCCACTTCTTCTCGTTCTCCACCTGCTCGTGCCAGAGCTTGCCCGTAAGAACGCTGAAAGCGCCCAGCATGAAGCACGCGAGCACCAGCACGCGCCAGCCGATTCCCCTCGTCTCGGGGACCGCCTCATCTTTGTTTCGCGAGGAAGCAGGCATGGCTAATCCAGATAGCGCCGTTCATCGAAATGGCCGAGCCGCCGCCCGATCCAATTCAAGATGATGAAAACAAAGGGTGAAACCAGTACGGTCACGAGCCCGCTGGAGAGCACGCGATCCCAAATGCTGCGCGGCCAGATGAACTCGAATGGCTCCCGGCGGAAGGTAATCACCACGTATTCGATGATCACCAGCAGCGACGTCAGGATCCCCGCGATAATACAGTGGAACTGCCACCGCCCTCGAATGAAGAGCGGGCGCAGCCCATTGATGATCGAGCCAAGCGCCGCATAGACGAGGATGCTCCAGCCGAAGATCATGCTCGATTCGCCTTCAATGGGAATGCACGTCCGGCAGTCCCACATGAGCCCGGCGACGAAAGCGGCTGCCAGCATCGCCCATAGCGGCAGCGCTGCCGCAGCGTAGAAAAATATGATGGGCAGGATCAGGATCTGGCCGCCCATGCCCGGGAACGGCCCGACAAACGCCTGCAGGACCAGCCCGAAAAACATCAGCACGATGAGAAGGAGGAAGAACATGGCTACTGGGCAACCCTCCCGCTCGATTTGGTTCCGGCAACGATAAACACGTCCGACAACGTCACCAAGTTTGCATAAGGCTCAAGGAGCGCTTCGCCATCAAGTTCGCGCTCCTTGAACTCGAGGACGCGCCCAATTTTGATGCCGGGCGGATAAACCTGTCCTGCTCCGCTCGTCTCGATCTCCTGATCGGGCTCCAGCGCCGCCTTCTTCGAAACAAAGTTCAGAATCATGCGAGGTTGCAGATTGCTCGCCGAGCGCTCGCCCCTCACCTCGACATGCACAATCCCTTGTCGCCCCGGCTCCCGCGAGCCCCCCACCGTCGCGGCGACCTTGCAGTTTTCGTCGGTGATCAACAACACCGTCGAGGAATGCTCCGCCACCAGGATCGTCTTCCCCACCAAACCGTCCGGCGTCAGCACCGCCATGCCGACCTCGATTCCGTCCGCCGTTCCCTTGTCGACATCGATGCTATGCCACCAGTTGCTAATGGGACGCCCGATGACGCGCCCGGGCACCAGCGTGAACGGCGCCTGGTCCTTGAACCCCACGGCCTTCTGACTCTCGTGGTAAAGCTTCTCAAATCCGCGTAACGTCGCGTTCTCGGACTTCATGCCATCGAGCTTCGTCCGGAGATCCGCGTTCTCCGCCTCGAGTTCGTGCAGCTTCTTCACGCGTCCGCGGTATTCGCGGAACGAGCTGTCCCACTCGGATCCTTTTTTCAGGAAGGGTGAAATTACCGTCAGGAACCCGCTTTGCAGCCGCTGCCGGTTGCGCTCGCTCATCAGGAAAATGCCGAGCACGGCTGCGAGGAAAACGAGAACGACGATGAAGTTTACGCGACGTTTCATCGGCAAAGGCGAGCGCCACCGCGCCCGGATGCGTTTCTGGCGAACCCGGGCCGCGCGATGGAGCGCGCAGCGTCCTGTCGGCTCTGGTTCATCGGCGGATGCCGGTCCTAGTTATTCGCGCGCCACTGGCGATCCGTCGCCGTCACTTGCCGCAGGAATTTCATCTCGCTCAGCGCCCGGCCGGTCCCTTCGGCCACCGCGCTTAGCGGATCTTCTGCAACGTGAACGGGCAGACCAGTCTCCTCGCTCAGGAGCTTATCCAGCCCCCGGAGGAGCGCGCCGCCACCCGCCAGCACCAGGCCTCGATCAACGAGGTCGGCGCTCAATTCGGGAGGGCAGCGCTCCAGGGTCACACGAACGTTATCCACGATCGTGGAAATCGGCTCCAGCAACGCCTCCCGCACTTCTTGCGAGGTGATGCTCAAGGTCTTGGGGAGACCCGCCACCAAGTCGCGGCCCTTTACCTCCATCGTGGTTTCTTTCTCGATGGGGTAGGCACTGCCGATCTTGATTTTGATGTCTTCCGCCGTGCGCTCACCGATCATCAGGTTATAGGCGCGCTTCATATACTGAATGATGGCTTCATCCAGTTCGTCGCCCGCCACCCGAACGCTACGGCTGAACACGATGCCCGACAGCGAGATCAGCGCCACCTCTGTGGTGCCCCCCCCGATATCGATGATCATGTTGCCGGCGGCGTCCTGCACTGGCAGTCCGCACCCGATGGCCGCAGCCATCGGTTCTTCGATGAGATAGACCTCGCGCGCTCCCGCGTGCAGGGCCGATTCCTTCACCGCGCGTTTTTCGACCTCCGTGATGCCCGAAGGCACCGCGATAACAACGCGCGGGCGTGGTTTGAAAAGTGTCCTGCGTCCGTGCACCTTCTGGATGAAGTGCCGGAGCATGGCCTCGGTAACTTCAAAGTCGGCGATCACGCCGTCCTTCAAGGGACGAATGGCAACGATGTTGCCGGGGGTTCGGCCGAGCATCCGTTTCGCCTCGTCGCCCACCGCGAGCACCTTGCTGGTGCCGGCCTGGACGGCCACGACGGAGGGCTCGCGGAGCACGATGCCGTGATCCTTCACGTACACGAGCGTATTCGCCGTGCCGAGGTCTATGCCGATGTCATTCGAAAAGAATCCGAGAAAGCCGTTGAACATTGAACTTCAAAGGGTTGGGAAAGCCGCAGAAATGCTGCTGGGTGGTCGACCGAACCGACGCGCGACTGCCCGCAGGCTGGTCGGTGTGGAAGCGTTGGCGCGGTCATTTCTTTGCTAAAGGAGGCGGTCTTGTAGGTTTGTGTAACGAGAGCGTCAAAGACTTTCCCGAACTGGTTGTTGGATTTTAGTGCGTCCGTATAATCCCGTAACGCTTACCATTTTGGATGCCAATTTCT
>CBHXZU010000738.1:0-3404 GCA_966125105.1 uncultured Prosthecobacter sp. | reverse complement strand
AGCCCGATAAAACGTCTGGCTTCGCCCGGCTAAAGCCGACCGTTCCGAAATCCGAGGCGCAACGCATTGCCGCGTTGGAGCGCTACAAAATCCTCGATACCGCGGCCGAAGAGCCATTCGATGACTTTGCGAAGCTGGCCTCGATCGTTTGTGAAGTTCCCATCGCGCTCGTGAGCCTGGTGGATAGCACAAGGCAGTGGTTCAAAGCGCGAGTCGGGATTGACGTAGTCGAGACGCCGCGTGAGCACGCGTTTTGCGCTTACACGATTCTCGGCGACGACACGATGATCGTGGAGGACGCGACCCGCGACGATCGCTTCGCTGCGAACCCATTCGTCACTTCCACTCCCAAGATCCGCTTCTACGCGGGCGCTCCCTTGATTGATCACGACGGCAATGCCCTCGGATCGCTTTGCGTGATCGATCAGCGTCCGCGACAGCTCAAGGACACCCAGAAGGCGGCGCTCGAATTGATCGCCAGGCGAGCCGTCGCCCAGATTGAATCACGCGCGCTTTCTGTGCAGCTGGCCACCGCGTTGGAAGAAGTGAAAACGCTATCCGGGTTGCTGCCGATTTGCGCGCACTGCAAAAACGTGCGGGACGACGAGGGTTATTGGCAAAAGGTGGAGGGCTATGTGCGAGCGCGGACGGATGCCGAGTTTAGCCACGGCATTTGCCCTGTGTGCCTGGAGAAATACCATCCGGAGGCATTCAAGAGCATGCGAGCGCGTGGGCTGGTTTAAGAGGACGATCGCAGGCGCGAGAATGGCCGCGCGGCGCCGGCGGCGCCGAGGTATCTCATCCCGCGGATGTCCTGCAGGTGAGCGGCGGGCTTGCGTGCAAGGCCGGGTCGCGGTCATCCTCCGTCTCGCATGAAGATCGCTGTCGCCGCCTTTCTCGCGCTCCTCGGAGTTTCCGCGCATGCGGAATTGAAGTGGGAGACTACTCGCAAGCAGTTCGTCTACGAGCCGGGCAAGGAAGTGAAGTTCAGCGCGCTGTTTGGATTTACCAACAAGAGCAAATCGCCTGCTCGCATCACGAGCGTGAAGGCAGGGTGCTCCTGCTGCACCACGGCAAAAGCGATCAAAACGGATTTCGCACCCGGCGAACGCGGCGCAATCGCGGTGAAGATCAACGTCCAAGGCAAACAAGTGCCGCTGATCAAGCCCGTGGTAGTCACGACCGACGACGGCAAAGTCGCCACGCTCCTCATCGAAGTCACCACCGCGGACGGTTCGACGCAGAACGTCCCGAAGTGGGGGAAGTGAATACGCGTTAGGCGCCGTCGAGTAGCCACATTCGTGAGAATGTGCCGGCATGCGCTTCCAGCCCGCGAAGGAGCATCTTCTTGCAAAGAACGGCTACGGCTCAGTCCGGCATCTCCACACTCGCCACCGCCATGGCTGCGATTCCTTCCTTCCGGCCGAGGAATCCCATCTTCTCGTTCGTCGTCGCTTTAATCCCGACCCGGCGTTCGGGAATCGCGAGCACGACGGCCAGGTTGGCTTTCATGGCAGCGAGATGCGGCGCGATCTTCGGCGCTTCTGCCACGAGCGACGCGTCGATGTTGCAAATCCGTCCACCTTGTCCGCGAACCAACTCCACCGCTCGGCGGACGATCTCGAGCGAGGACATCCCGCGGCACGCTGGATCAGTATTCGGGAAGTGATGCCCAATGTCCGCTTCGCCAATCGCCCCGAGGATCGCGTCGGCGATCGCATGGCAGAGCACGTCAGCGTCGCTGTGCCCGTCGAGCCCCTGCGTGTGCGGAATGTTCACGCCACCGAGGACGAGTGCCCGTCCTTCGGCAAAGCGATGCACGTCGTAGCCGATGCCGACCAGGTTCATTCCGCGGGAAGAAGTTCGATTTTGCCGTTCCACGCGCGCACCGAGACTTTATCCGGGGTATCTGTGCGCGAGACCATTTCAAAGCGGCCTCCGGCATTTTCGAGGATGATTTTGCCGGCCGCGACATCCCAGAGCGAAACGCTCTGCTCGATGTAGGCGTCGAATCGGCCGGTTGCGACGTATGCGAGATCCAGCGCGGCGCTGCCCATAAGTCGGCATTTTCGCACGCGCTCCACGTATTTCGGAAGCAGCGCGAGCCCCGCATTGATCGTCGCCTTCGACTTTGAGAATCCGATGCTCACGACTGCGTCGCTCAATGCATTTCGATCGCTCACGCGGATCGGCTTTCCATTCATCTTCGAATCACCGCCGATCGTGCTTTCCCACAATTCGTCGCGCTGCGGGTCGTAGATCACGCCGAGCTGAATCTCCTGTCCGCGGCGCAACGCGATGCTCACACAGTAATGAGGCAGACCGTAATAGTAGTTCACCGTGCCATCGAGAGGGTCGACGATCCACTGCCACTCGCTGCCCTGGTTGCCGGCAATTCCTTCTTCACCGTAGAGCGCGTGGTCGGGGAACGCGTCGAGCAGTTTTGCCGTGATGAGTTCCTGCGTCTGCACATCCAGCGCGAGCTTGATGTCGTGCGCGTGCAGTTCGTTGACCTCGGGAGGTTGGCCAAAGTGGGAGCGGAGCAGGGCGCCTGCTTCACGCGCCGCCGCGACAGCGACACTGAGTGCGTTGGAAAGATCGGTCATCGCGCCACGATGCGTGAAGGGGCAGGGAGTGCACAAGGGGCGAAACGCTAAACACCAAAGACCAAACACTAAAAACTAAAGACCAAGACCCCAAGCAGTCGTGCTCGAGCTTCGAGCCTCGAATACTAATCCCTCAGGGCGCGCGGCGCCTTTGGTGTTTAGTGTTTAGTTTTTAGTCTTTCTCGCCGCTGCCATTCGCAGCAACCATGTTTCCGAGAAAATGAAATGGAGGGCGAATCCTGAGATTCGCCCTCCATGAATTGTTCAGGCGGTTGGTGCCTTACTTCTTCTTCTTAGCGGCTGCTTTCTTCTTCGGCGCGGCTTTCTTGGCCGGAGCTGCTTTCTTGGCCGGTGCTTTCTTCTTAGCTGGCATGTGTCTGACACCTCCTTTCTGTCCGCAGAGGCGGAGCAAGGAAATCTGCTGGGTGGGCTTGGGATTCGTTGCTGAATGACATCAGTTCCAACGGCTTCACGTGGTAGTCCACAAGCCCTAGGTGCGTCAATGAGTATTTCGGATTGCGAGGCACAAGATTTTGCGGTTATCGCTCGTTCACAAGCAGCGCTCGGAATTCTTCAATGCCTCTGAAACGCTGATTCCATCAGGGTTTGCGGGCGATTGATGGGTGAATTTTGCGCTCAGTTTCTGCTTGCGATTCGGAGCGAAATATTTTTGCGAAATCGCGCGAGCGGCGCCGGAGATCGCGCGCGTGAGAATGCGAAATGCGAGTGATCGCGAGTTCAGCCGCGCGTGTTTTTCGCGCGTGATGCGAAGAAGCATGATCACTTCACGTGCAGGAT